>QILH01000280.1 GCA_003233255.1 Gammaproteobacteria bacterium
ATGGTCGTATTGGTCAGATTCGTCAGGCCCTGGAGACGGCAGGCCAGATTCACACCCGCATCCTCGCCTATTCGGCCAAGTATGCCTCCAGTTTCTATGGCCCGTTTCGCGATGCGGTGGGCTCGGCGGCCAATTTAGGCAGCGGCAATAAATACACCTATCAAATGGATCCGGCTAACGGCGATGAAGCGCTCTGGGAAGTGGCGCTGGATCTGGAAGAAGGCGCTGACATGGTCATGATCAAGCCGGGCATGCCTTATCTGGATATAGTCTATAGAGTAAAAAAAGAATTTGGTGCGCCGACCTTTGTCTATCAGGTCAGTGGTGAATACGCGATGTTAAAAGCGGCGAGTGAAAATGGCTGGCTGGATGAGCGTCAGGTAGTAATGGAATCCATGTTGGGTTTCAAACGAGCTGGTGCCGATGGCATTTTAACTTACTACGCGAAACAGGTTGCGCAGTGGTTAAAAGAAAAATAGTCAATGGGGTCAGAGTCATATTTTTACCGACTACTTTGGATCTTCTTTATTTGCCTGCTCAAAATACGACTCTGACCCCACTGCCCATGGAGTCTGACCCCATTGAGTAACGACCTATTTGATTTTGGTGAAAGGATTGATCGTTATGCGGTGATGGGCAACCCGATCACCCACAGCAAGTCCCCTAAAATACATTCCCTGTTTGCCAAACAAACCAGTCAGGCGGTTGAGTACACGGCAATCCAGGTCGACATGGGAGGTTTCAGTCAGGCAGTAGGAAATTTTTGCGCCAGTGGTGGCAAGGGTTTGAATATAACCGTGCCGTTTAAAGAAGAAGCCTGGCAGTTAGTTTCGGAACGAAGTCAACGAGCTGAATTGGCCGGTGCTGTGAACACGATTAAATTTGATCGAGATCAAATCTTCGGCGATAACACCGATGGCATTGGTCTGGTGCATGATCTGAAAAATAATCATAACTATGAGTTGCGTGATAAAATTATTTTGTTAATGGGTGCCGGGGGGGCCGCGCGCGGTGTGATTGCGCCTATTTTAGAGCAGCACCCCAGCTTGTTAATAATTGCTAATAGAACACCGGATAAAGCAGTGGCGTTAGCAATGCATTTTTCTGAGTTCGGTACTGTACAGGGTTGTGGTTATGGCCAATTAAACGAACTGCAATTTGATCTGGTGTTAAATGCCACTGCGGCCAGTCTGCAGGGCGAGGTACCGGATTTACCAGAAGAGTTACTGGCCGATCAGGCGATGTGTTACGACTTGATGTACGGCGCAAAACCCACTGCGTTCATGGCCTGGGCGGCGGTGCACGGTGCCAGTCAGATCACGGATGGCTTAGGTATGTTAGTCGAACAGGCAGCAGAGTCATTTTATATCTGGCGAGATGTGCGCCCTGAAACGTCATCGGTAATAGAGATGCTGCGTGAAGTGCTAAATAACGAGTAAAAAGAATCGGAATAATCGGGGTCAGAGATGTATTTTTGGTGCGCAAACAAAAATAATTTCAGTGTTCGGCAAAATACGTCTCTGACCCCGGTTTTTATAGTTTAAATTTGGAAACCAGATCATTTAATTTTTGCGCCAGGCCATTGAGCTCATTCGATGCGGTTGAGAGATAGCGAGTATTTTCTGCTGTTTGCTCCGATGCTTGATTAATATTAATAACGTTCTTGTTGACCTCTTCGGCCACAGACGATTGCTCTTCCGCTGCCGTGGCAATCTGGGTATTCATTTGATCAATATTGGAGATCGCCTCGGCTATGGCTTGCAATGCGTCTCCTGCCTTGTTGGCTTGTTCGACACTGACTTCCGCCTGTGCCTGACCTGTCTCCATGACCACGACGGCTTTTTTGGCACCTGCTTGCAGTCGATCAATCATTGCTTCAATCTCGGCGGTTGATTGTTGAGTTCGTTGCGCCAGAGTACGCACTTCATCCGCTACAACCGCAAAGCCGCGCCCTTGATCCCCGGCCCGGGCTGCTTCGATAGCGGCATTTAAGGCCAGTAAATTCGTTTGCTCGGCGATACCTTTGATGACATCCAGAATAGAACCGATTGCACCACTGTCTTCGTCCAGTTGTTTAATAACTTGTGCAGCATTCGTGACTTCAACGGCTAGCTGACTAATGTTCTGTTTCGATGCTTTGACAACGGTTTCACCGTTATGGGTTTCAACCGTTGCGGCATTAGCCGATTCTGCGGCGGCGGCGGCATTTTGCGCGACTTCGGCGACGGTTGCGGTCATCTCGTTCATTGCGGTTGCGGCCTGCTGAGTCTCGGCTTGCTGACTGTCCACGGCTTGCGAGGTGGTGAGCGTGATCTCGGATAGCTGGGTGGACGAGGCAGACATGTGTTTAGCCGCTTCCACCACGTCACCCATCACGCCTCGAATACGGTTGGTGAAGCGGTTAAAGGCCATCGACATCTGCGCAATCTCGCCTTTGCCGCTTTCGTCTAACTGCATGGTGAGATCGTTGCTTTGCTCGGCACCGGCAATATCCTGTAATGCTCGCGAGACCGGTTTGCTGACGAGTCGGTTAATAACCCAGAAAACCAGCGCCAGTCCAATGGCTATCATGATGGCACCCCCAATAATCCCGCTGATCAGCGCGCCGCGGAACGCGGCGTCGGCACGGTCGAGTGACTTAATCACCTCAAAGGCGCCATGCAGGTCACCGACTTTTTTGCCATCCATTTTAAATCCCGTGATGTCCATACCGTCTGTGTTCCCCCAGATTCGTTCCGAGTTAGCCGGGTCACCATGACAGTTCATGCACGATTCGCTAAGCCGTACAGGACGAAAATAGCGAATGGCATTCATTTTTTCATCGATTACATGGTATTCGCTTGCGTTGCGATTGTTTTTAAAATGATCCAGAGCTGCTTGCTCGATGGCGTCGGGATTATTGGCCGGGTTGCGGGCATTTCTTCGCGGCGTCCGAAATTCAAAGCCGCCTTCTTTGGCCTTGTTTTTAGCCGTTTCCCAGGCGGTGACAACCGGTATGGCCGCCAGTATTTTGGCCTTGAGTTCATCTGGATTGTCAGCGGTATAGTTGCGTAAAATCTCGGGAGAGAAAACACCCAGCGTCCACTTTGTTTCCATGTTTTCTCGCACGGATTCGGACATCAGGATTAAATGATTGGCATCCTCCAGTTCTGCCTGCATCTGAAGCTCATGCATTCCGGAAGTGGATGTCACCAGCGCCGTGATTTCAAGGGCGACCAGTATGGCGGTGATGGCCAGCATGACGCGTACGCCAATCGAATCAAATATTTTAAGTCTCATTATTATTTACCTTTAAGAATATACAGCTTTTTCTACGTGCCCCAGAATTAAGTGAGCGAATTGGTGGGGTATTCATTATTAGCGTAGAAATCGTGTAATTCTTTAGGTTATTCTTGAATCGACCAACATGATGGGTGGTGCTGGTAATATGTTATTCACTTTAGCCAGATTACATTATTAATAATAATGGTTAATTACAGTCTGTATGCAAAGTGTGAGCGCATAATCCGGGCAGGGCTAAATGCATTAAGTTACTTTTAAGCTTTAAGAAGGGGGATATAGCTAGCCGAAATGATATTCTTTGTCCCAGGATAACAACGAGTTAATAGTATTTATTGGAGGTATATTTGCGCTTTATTTTCGTTTTACGAACCATGCGAGAAGTATGATATAGGCAACGGTCATCGCAATGGCGATAACGCCACCCCAAAAAGAAACGGGTGTTAGATAGGCGGTATCCGATCCGTCCGTTGCGATTAAATAAACCCATTCATCGAGCACCAAACTCAGGCCGATTCCAAAGGCGATAATAAGAACATCCACGATTCGGCCCAGACGATTAAATAGTATTAATGGAATGACGGCGAGAGTGAGTATCACGATGCCAGTATATAAATGATGAATATTATATCCTGCCACATCAAAATTACTGTTCGGAGAAATATACAAAGTGACGCGGAAAAAAATAAAGGTGCCAATCAGTGAGCCAATTAATAGTAAACTTCGTTTCGTAATCGTGTGCATGCTTATGTTTAGTCCGGTTTCTCATTAGAGTCTGTATCAAGTCCCTTTACGATACACGTGGTCGCCTGCTCAGGGGAATCCGAGCCAAATTGTTGCTGACATCTTTTTAGCATGGGCAGAACGGGTTCTATCGTTAATGGATAGGACTTGTATGACAATTGTCGTTGGCATAACTCAAAACGGTAACGGGGATAAATAGTTTCATTTAACTCGACGTGGGAATAAACTTCGTCAACGATCTGGTACATGTTGACCAACAGCCGCGAACTGTTTTTTTCTAAAGGGGTAAGTTTTGCCAGCAAGTTAGATTTTGGCTTATCTTTATTGCGTAGTTTTATCGCCGTGAGTGCCGCCTGCATCTCAAAGCGGCAGGCCTCGTTAATTTCTTTCGGACTATCGTAAGGATTATTAGCGCAGGCGCTGATAAGCAAAATGATGAATGGCAGAGATAATCTAATCATCTTCATCATCGTGCGCAAACTCACCACGCTCATAGCGTTCGATGATCTCTTTTGCACGGTGTTCGGCATGTTTTTCAACGAGCAAACGAATAATATCGGCGACCGGTAATTCACCGAACGCACCCTGTAAATAGTGGCCGGTAATTTCTGCCTCGATATCGAACTGGGCTAACAGGCCTTGCACTAAATGTGCCTCGGTAGTAGAGCTGGCGCTAAAGATTTCAACTTTTGACAATGTAGTATGCTCTTAATATTTATGCTGGCTTATTTTTGATGCTACGAATAATAAGCACGATACCCAGAATAATAAATGGAATGCTCAACAGGTGTCCGACATTAAGACCGATGCCGAGATTGTAATCGGCCTGTTCCTGTTTTATAAATTCAATTAAGAAGCGCCAGCTGAAAATACTTAAAAATAAAATACCCGTTAAATATCCATTGGCCCATTTACCGGCTTTGGTTTTATACAGGTAATATAACAATATGAGGGTAAATAAATAGGCAGCCGATTCATACAGTTGTGCCGGGTGACGCGGTAGATTATCCACGCGTGAGAATATTATGCCAAACACACTGTCGGTTTTTACCCCCAGTATCTCCGAGTTAAAGAAGTTACCCAGACGGATGGTGGTTGCGCCAAGGGCAACGGGCAGGGTGAGTCGGTCTGTAAAATACAAATACGGTTCTTTGCTGTGCTTCTGGAATAACATACAGGCCAGTAACATACCAATCGCGCCGCCGTGGCTTGAAAGCCCGCCTTTCCAGATGTATAAAACTTCGATTAAATGTTGCGAATAATATTCGGGTTCATAAAAAATAACGTGCCCCAGACGTGCGCCAATGACGGCTCCGGTAAACATATAATAAAGCAGACGATCGAGTTGTTTGACATCTTTGCCTTCACGTCGATACATCCATTGCATGATGTAATAGCCGAGCAGAAATCCCGATACAAATAGCAGGCCATACCAGCGTAATTGCAGCGGGCCAAGTTCAAATAGAATCGGACTCGGGTTCCAGACAAAATGTGTTACATCCATCGTCAATCTCTATTCATTAATAAGTTGTTCTATTTTGCTAATTATATCAGGGTTATCCCATTCAACACTACCAAACAGGGCATAACGTATTTTACCCGATTTATCGATAACATAGCTGGTTGGGAAGGCGAATACGCCCCAGTCTTTCAATGCGCGGCCATCATAATCCATGACGATCGGAAAACTGATATTGACCTTTGTTTTTAAAAACGCGCTGACCTCAGCATTGGTCTCGGCCATATTAACCCCTAGCAGAGCGAAGGGTTTGTTTTTGAAATGGTTATTGAGGCGCTGCATGGAGGGCATTTCATGAACACAGGGTGGGCACCAACTGGCCCAGAAGTTGACGACGACGACCTTGCCTTTTAGGGATTTTAGATCGAGAAACTCACCGTTAAGTTTCGGCAGGTTTAATGCGCGAGGTATTGGATCTCCCTGGTATTTCTCCAGACCGCGCTCTTTTGTTTTTGCCGAGGTCACTGCAGTTTTAGATAATATTGTAACGGGTTTTCGAAAGCTATCCTGTTTGCTGGCCAAAAGCCGAATAGCGTTAAACAGATCTGTGGCCAGATCCCCGCGGGCCAGATTTTCTTTGCCAAAGGCGTCGGGACGGAAGTAAAAACGATCACGTATCCCGCGCATTGGTTTAATAAAGATATCACTACCACCCAGACGCAGGGCATCAAGCGATCGTTCTAATTGCCAGAAATAGGGTGACTTATCGGGTTGCAGAATAAACAGCCTTGAGTTGCTTGCTTTGACAATGGGTAATAATTTAGCTGAAGTGCCAGGTTCAGGTGTCTTGATATAAAATTTTGGGCTGAGCAAGATGGCGCCAGCAAATCGCGAATGCTCATTATTGACCGATTGCCAATCACGTATCCCGCGTAGTACGGGTACGATACCGCGGCCACTGCCACCGACGATAACGGTTTTACCCGTTAGGGATGCGGCGGCGATAAGTTTGTTAAAACCATCCCCATTAAGCGAGCTCATATTGCGGGCGGTATTTGCCAGAAAGTAGGCCTGTAACAGATCCTGTAACCACACCTCGATGCCGCTTGCTGCCAGTTGTTGGGCGATTTGAAAGTCGATGCCTTGCAGCCCTTTTTCATGGGGCTGCCAGATAAATATGATCTTGCCTGGCTTGAACGTGGCGTTATATATATCGACGCTAATGTCGACATCGGCGTTGACCTTTACGCTCATCGATTGGCGGGCAAGGCCATGTGGAAGAAATACGAATAATAAACTAACAAGGATATACTTTAGTCGTCTAGACATATAATTATTTGCTACTATTAGCCACATTGAGAATAATCGGATTATACGACTTATATATAGTATAGAAAATAATTAAGTTAATTATTAAGCAGGAGTGGCAATATGGATACGTGGCAGTGCATGGTATGTGGTTTTATCTATGATGAGGCCGTTGGATTACCCGAAGAAGGCATCGCGGCGGGAACGAAGTGGGATGATATCCCGGATGACTGGGAGTGCCCGGAGTGTGGCGTATCCAAGTCAGATTTTGAGATGGTAAAGATCTAAAATAATAATTACCTGGAGATCGTGCGATGTCAGATGCCCCAATCATTATTATCGGCACCGGTCTAGCTGGCTATAATCTGGCGCGTGAATTTCGTAAGAAGGATAACTCGACGAGGCTGGTTTTAATTAGTAAAGACAACGGGGAGTTTTATTCAAAGCCCATGCTCTCCAATGCCCTGGCAAAACAAAAAGCACCGGATGATCTACCAATGGGCGATGCCGCAAAGATGCAGACGGATCTGAATGCCCGAATTATTTATCAGCAAACCGTAAGCTCCATTGATAGCCAGAGTCAGAATGTTGTAATGGAGGAGGGTGAAACGCTTGCTTATAAAAAGCTGGTGTTGGCCGTGGGTGCAAGTCCGTTTCAGTTTCCGATGCAGGGTGATGCGACAGGCGATGTGTTGACGGTAAACAACCTGGATGACTACCGTGTCTTCAGAAAGAAACTGGAAAACAAAAAGTCGGTTGCGATCATCGGCCCAGGATTGATCGGCTGTGAATTTGCGAACGATCTGGCTGCGAATGATTATCAGGTCAGTGTGATTGGCCCGGATGAAGCGCCGATAAGTACTTTGCTGCCGACTCAGGCGGGGCTTGTCTTGCAGGAAGCGTTAAGTGCGATCGGGGTAAACTGGTATTTACAGAAAACCGTATCAGCCGTAAACAAGAATGATGCGGCTTATGAGTTGACCTTAAGTGACGGACAAACCATTAAAGCGGATGTCGTCTTATCTGCAATTGGACTTCGTGCCAATATCAATCTCGCCAAAGAAACGGGAATAGTATGCAACCGTGGCATTGTGGTTGATCGGTTTTTAAAAACCAGTAATGAAAATATCTACGCGCTGGGTGATTGCGCCGAGGTTGAAGGCATGCTGTTACCCTTTGTCATGCCGCTGATGCAATCGGCTCGCGCCCTTGCCGTAATCTTAGGCGGTGGCGATGTGGCGGTGAGTTATCCAGCTATGCCGGTGTTGATCAAGACGCCGATTCTATCGACCGTGGTATCCCCGCCTGCGTCCGGTGCGGAAGGTGAATGGCACATCGAAAAAAGCAGCCAAGGGGTGAAGGCGTTATTTACTCAGGGTGAAGCGCTGTTAGGATTCGTGTTAATGGGCGATGCGGTGAGTGAGAAGCCGACATTAACCAGGTTATTACCCGCCGTATTGGTCTAACTAATCGACGATTAATATAATGTAAAATCGATGTAAATCTTGATCGCATTCTCCCCATTCTGTGTTGAAACACGCTACTATTTAATAATAATAATTTAACAGGGGTTGGCCCTGGCTACGGCCCGACACGCATAAGGAGAGGCAGGTGAAATACGTCCAGTCACTGATATTTTTGATTCTCGCTTTTTTAAGTTTAGCCGTGTTGGCGAGCAATACTCTCCCATTAAATAAGAATGACGTTCCAGACCCGCTTAAGAGCTGGATACCGTGGGCACTGCATGGTTATGAAACCAAAACCTGCCCGTATATCTATAACCAGAAAAATCAAACCGTGTGTGCCTGGGCAACCAAGCTCAATGTTAAGCTACGCAAAAGTGGTGGCCGTTTCACTCAGCGCTGGCAGGTATTTGCGCCGAGCTGGTTGCGGCTTCCCGGCGATGCCAAACACTGGCCGCAAAATGTAAAACTCAATAGTAAAACGACCAGCGTCATTCAGGATGCATCGGGCTATCCGTCGATCTTTGTCAGCAAAGGGCGAATTTCTATAGAAGGTGATTTTATCTGGACTGAGCTACCCGAAACCCTGTCATTACCGCCGAACACGGGTATCGTGTCATTGACCTTAAACGGTAAATCGAAACCGTTTCCAGTTATCGATGAACAACATCGTCTATGGTTGAGCAAGTCAGACACAGACGATGGCGAATCAAAAAGTGACAAACTTGAGATCCAGGTGTTTCGAAAGATCACCGACAACATACCAATGAATGTGGAGACACATTTAATTTTAAAGGTCACCGGCAAACAACGTGAAGTCACATTGGGGCCAATGCCGATCAACTTTTTTATCCCGCAATCTCTGAGCAGTCAGTTACCGGCGCAACTGGAGAGCAACGGTTTACTGCGTATCCAGCTTCGACCTGGAGTGTGGCGGCTGAATATAATGACTCGTTCGGTTGCGCAAATGGAACGCCTGACTTTTCGAGGTATAGCCGAACCCTGGCCAACTCAGGAACTTTGGGTATTTGAAGCCAGAAATAATTTTCGTTTAGTGGACATAGAAAATTCGAGTATCGACTCACGCCAAACGAACATTCCAGAACACTGGAAAAAATTCCCCGCTTATTTAATGAATCGCGACGATGAATTCAAGATGACCACGGTTCGACGTGGCAATTCTGATCCCGAACCCGATCAGTTAAAAATGGCCCGCAACCTGTGGCTGGACTTCGATGGAGCCGGTTATACTTTTCAGGATCGTATCAACGGCACGATCTCCAGCGGTTGGCGACTAGAAACAGAGCCGTTGTTAAATCTGGGGCGGGTCAGCATTAATGGTGAGCCACAATTCATAACCCGTCTAAATAAATCATCGAAAAAAAGTGGCGTAGAAGTCCGAAGTGGTCAATTACAGTTAAGTGCCGATGGCAGAATTACGTCGGATCAACGTTTGCTACCGGTAACGGGATGGGATAAGGAGTTTATTCGCATCGATACAAAACTACACCTGCCACCTGGCTGGTCGGCGGTGTATGCTTCGGGAACGGATAATCAGCCCGATACTTTCGTACAGCGCTGGACCCTGCTTGATTTATTTATGGTGTTGGTGATTAGTGTGATCATTGGCCGCATGTGGTCGTGGCAATGGGGTGTGGTGGCATTGATCACCATGTCATTGATCTGGCATGAGCCTAATGCGCCGCATTACACCTGGTTGAATTTATTGATTGCGATTGCACTGGTGAAAGTATTCCCTAAAAATCGTTTCGCAATCTGGGTGCGGGCTTACCGTAATGTCAGTTTTATTCTGCTGGTTCTATTCCTGTTGCCGTTTACGATTCAACAGGCGCGTATTGGCTTGCACCCGCAACTTTCTGCGCACTATGATGAGAGAGTACTTCATGGTTTGTATGATATGGATGCACCGGTTGGACCCGCGGTAATAGATGAAGCTGGATTTTACGGGCTATTTAATAATTTTAGCGGTGGCGAAGCCGATCAAAGTATGGACGCCCCTCAATCCGAATCGATGCCGAGGAAAATAATCCGACCTAAATTATCACGCAGCTTAGCCGGTAGTGTGGCTGACTCTCCTGTCCAGTCAAAACAGGCGAAAAATTACCAGTTGATCGATCCCTCTGCAACTATCCAAACCGGTTATGGCCTGCCTGGTTGGTCATGGCGCGTTATTAACCTGAGCTGGAATGGGCCGGTGGTGAAAGAACAGAATTTTCGATTGTTCTTGGTTCCGCCCGGCGTAAATCGAATCTTGAACTTCCTGCGTATTGCGTTAATCGCTGTTCTGGTTTTGTTATTGATCGGCTATTCATTTACTAAATTAAAAGGTCTGCTACGTGTAAACAAAACGACGGTATCATCTTTGATCGCCATGACGGTCTTGTTTATCGTCAGTTACAGCGTTTCACCGAATGTTCATGCAGATACTTCAATACCCGATGAGAAAGTGTTAAAAACGCTGCGTGATAAATTATTGCAGCCACCGAATTGTTTGCCGCGTTGTGCGCAGGCGGCACGCATGCATCTGATCGCAAATTCTAAGTCATTGCAAATTCGCATACAGGTACACGCGGCTGAAGATGTGGCCGTGCCGTTACCCGGGGATACCAAATCGTGGAATCCAACCAAAGTGCTGGTGGATGGCAAAGAGGCCACCGCGCTGCAACGTGATGCCAGTGGCATTTTGTGGATTCGATTAACGAAAGGTGTGCATAAACTTAACCTGCATGGCCCTATTCCTCGTTTAGCCCAGTTTACGGTTGAATTGCCACTAAAGCCCAAACGGGTAACCCATAAAATTACCGGCTGGCGGCTGGATGGCATCCACCAAAGTGGTCGAGTCGATTCGCAGATTCAGTTTTCACGCAACATCGTGCAGGGTGCTAAGTCGGATACAAAATTCAAACAACCGAGTTTACCGGCCTTTGTGTATGTTGAACGTACCTTGAGTTTCGGCATTGACTGGATCGTTGAGACTCGGGTGAGACGGACGACGCCAGTTGGTACGGCGATCGTGTTGAATGTGCCGCTAATAAAAGGTGAGACGGTCACGTCCGATATCAATGTGCAGAACAATCAGGTGGTGGTAAACATGTCACCGCAGCAAACGCAATTCGTGTGGCGTTCTTCATTACAAAAAGGCCCAACGCTTAGTCTGCGCACTGGCGAGAATCCAGACTGGTTTGAAATTTGGCGCGCCGACATTAGTCCGATTTGGCATGTCGAAATGAAAGGCATTGCACCGGTGTCCAATTACGATGCGTCGCGCCAGTGGTTACCCGAATGGCATCCCTGGCCGAGCGAGAGTGTGCATTTTACGCTAACTCGTCCAATTGGAATCAAGGGCAATACCCTGACCATTGATCGCAGTGATCTGGAAGTGGAAACCAGTAAACGTGCAAGTGCCTATAGATTACGGGTGACGATCCGCAGCAGTCAGGGCGGTAAACATCAGTTTGTGATGCCGGAAGGCACTGAGTTGCAATCGGTAAAGATTAACGACCGTGCCATGCCGATACGGCTTGAAGATCAGGCTTTATCTCTGCCTATTTCACCGGGGAAACAACAGGTCGAAATTGTCTGGCGTCTACGTGGTGAGTTTAATAATTTTTTTCAGACACCGAAAGTCAAACTGGGTGTAGAGAGCACCAATAATCGAACAACTATCCAGATGAATCGCGATCGCTGGATCCTGTTTGTCGGTGGCCCACAACTTGGGCCGGCGGTTTTGTTCTGGGGTGTGTTGATCGTACTGGCCTTGATCTCGATTGGGCTGGGTTCTATCAAAACGATCCCGTTAAAATCCTGGCACTGGTTTTTACTCGCCATCGGCCTGATGCAGGTTTCCATCTGGACGGCGTTAATATTTATCGGCAGTTTTTTTGCCCTGGCGTATCGACAGCAGTCGGCCAGTAAACTCAGGCCCTGGTTGTTTAATACGATGCAAATTAGTATCGCGATCCTGACGGTTATTGCCGGCATAATATTAATCGTCTCGATTCATCAGGGACTACTGGGTTACCCCGACATGCAAATCGCTGGTAACGATTCAAGCAGTTATAGTCTGAATTGGTACGATGATCGTGTCGCGAATGCCTTATCGCAACCGTGGGTGCTATCGGTATCGATCATCTGGTACCGCGCACTAATGCTGGCC
Organism: Gammaproteobacteria bacterium; assembly: GCA_003233255.1. Classification (GTDB taxonomy): domain Bacteria; phylum Pseudomonadota; class Gammaproteobacteria; order UBA6429; family Thiohalophilaceae; genus SZUA-24. The sequence continues at coordinate 12,431 of QILH01000280.1, forward strand.
TGGGCCCTGTGGTTGGCCCTGGCGGTAATACGCTGGAGCAAATGGGCGTGGGTTTGTTATGCGACGGATGGGTTGTGGAAAACATCACCTAAACCGGCTAATCCACATCAGCCTGTACCGCCTTCGTTGCCGAACAAGGGAGAGGGTTAAGATAAATTTCGTATGTTTGGGGTCAGAGTAAAATCGCCTTATAGTATGTTCCAAACATAATAAGGCGTTTTTACTCTGACCCCAAACAAATACTGTTGGTTAAACCCTAAACTCGCAAGTTAAATCCTGAAGCTGTGCCGCCATGCGTGCAACCTCTTCGGTAGTCGATGCCATTTCGGTCATGGCGGTGGCATTTTGCTCGGAGATTTGATTCAGTCCAGTAATACTTTTGTTGATCAACTCTGCGACCGTTGATTGCTCTTCTGAAGCGATAGCGATCTGTGTATTCATATCATTAATTGTTGCAACCGCGGTGGTGATAACCGCCAGTGACTCACCGGCTTTAGCCGCCTGCTCTACACTGATTGTTGCCTGTTCCTGCCCGGAGTCCATCGAAAGTACCGCATTTTCAGCACCCGATTGTAAACGGGCTATCATCTCTTCAATTTCATGGGTGGATGTCTGGGTGCGTTGTGCAAGAGTGCGAACTTCATCTGCAACTACCGCAAAGCCACGTCCCTGATCGCCCGCGCGCGCAGCTTCAATAGCCGCATTTAATGCAAGCAGGTTAGTTTGTTCGGCAATGCCTTTTATCACATCAAGAATACCACCAATGCTTTGACTGTCATTGCCAACCTGGTGGATAACGGTGCTACTGTTTTCAATGGTTTGCGTTAGTTGTTGTATTGAGCCAATGGTCTGTTGCACAACCTGGCTACCCTTTAGAGCTTCACTATTGGCATAGTTGGCAGATTCTGCTGTTGCCGATGCATTTTTAGCAACTTCTTCAACCGTTGCGGTCATTTCATGAATGGCCGCTGCAGTTTGCTCTACTTCGCTCGCTTCGTTAATAATATTTTTGGCTGTTTGTTCTGTTACCGTCGCCATTTCCTCAGATGAGGCAGAAAGTTCGATGGCCGATTGTTGCATACCCATGATCATCGTTTTTAATTTAGTCTGCATGGCATTTAAAGCGCCAAGCAGCATACCGATTTCGTCGCTGGAAGTAACCGCGATATTTTGCGTTAGATCCCCAGAGGCAATGGTTTCAGAAATTCTAACGGCTTTATTAATGCCTGTTGAAATGACGCGTACAATTATTAATGCGCTAAATAAACCGATGATAAGTCCTATAACCATCACAATACTCAATGTAGAAAAGGCGCGTTGTTCATCATGTTCCACCGTGAGTGTTGCTGCTTGTGCAAATTCTTCAATCTCGGTTAACAAACCCTTTAGTTCGCGATCAATTTTATCCTCTTCTGCCTGAACATCTTCAGCAAGCGCAAAAGCAGAATGCATATTGCCTTTTTTGAACTCACTAAAGACCTCATGCGCATGTTGTTCATAAATCTTATGTTGTTGTTCAATATTGATGAGCAGCGAATCAATATGATCAAATTTTTTGCGTGTATCGCTCGTATAGGCCAATTCACGTGCTTCTTCTGCAATAACCTTTCCTTGTACAAGTTCTTTATCTAGCTTTTTACCAAGTTCATTGAAGTTAGAAAGAGCTTTATTGAAGTGAGAGGAATATGTATTGTCTGAATTTATTTCTGCACCATAACGGAGCGCGCGTTCAAAATTGATTGCCTGCTCTAGTTGGTTAACGGTAATTTCAGTAGTGACCCGGGTTAACGGCATATTTTCTTCCGAAATCGCCGTAATTTCATCACCAATAGTCTTAAAAAGGAGCAGGGCGTAACTACCTGATCCCAGCAACAGCAGAATAAGGATAGTGGCCAGGCCAATGATTTTGGTTTTAATTGAAATATCTTTAAATGAGAGAGGCATAAATATCTTCTTCGTTATTAATAGGCGTATTTATTTTCGGCATCGGCACATAAAACTTTAATTAAACAGGATTAATTTCAAATGAAACCTCACAAAACTAATGTGTAACACTAAGGTTCAGTACGCCGGTCGTCAGACTGTGCCTCATTACGCTGCTCGATCGAAACAGTCTAATTGGCGTCGGGGTTATTTTTGAGTGGTATTTTAGTTTTAGTAATCCAGTCTATATTTCTATTTGTTATAATCTGGGCATGCGCGGGGATACATTGTTAATGTACCTTCGCCTGCTCGTTAGGCATTACACAAACTGGTTACGTCGAGAAGACGCCCTGCCGCATTACAAACGAAAACAATCAAGGATGTTGATCAAGCCAAACTGTTACTTACCGTTTCACTAGAAGATCGACCTGGTGACATTCAAGCTGCAATTAAAGCGGTTAAGGCAATGCCTGAGAAATTTATGGAGCAATTAACAACCGGAATAAAAAAACTTCCCGGTAAGTTGGCTGACAAATTAAATAAATTCTTGAAATGAAAACGGCGGGATACGAAAACCGTGACACAGAATTTTGAACGCTCTCGAGTAGATCAGAGTCTGTTGATTATTCGCGGGGAACGGCTAATGGCTGACACTTGTTCTTTCGTTTGCTTTCATTCGTTGATGACACAAAACCCGTTACCAAAGGGGTCTGCACAATAAGCAATAGAACCCCAGTCACCACTATCTCCTCCTTCATGTAAGCCTCCAAATTCTAGTATTTTTGATACAAGTTCATCGACATTGTCGCAGAGAAAATCTAAGTGAACAGGCGTCCAATGACGCTCATAGTCACGGACAACATTACTTGATTTGAGGGGCCTCGTTCCCGGTTCTTTTTCTTGCAGATATATATCGGAGTTTTCTACAGAAAGAACAACCATATCACTACCCTGGTCACGAACTTTTTTGCAACCAAGTGCTTCAGTATAAAAAGTTTCTGCTTTCTTCAAGTTTGAGACATCAATACTCACTGAAATTTTTATCATAATATACTGTCCTTTAAGTTCATTTGTTTTGTTCAATTTATGTATTTGCGTCACAAACACCTAACGCCAGCAACAAACGGATCGATGTAGCGGTATTTGAGTTGTGCCAACGTAGCAAACGAGCAACTCAAACACCGCGGAATTAGGTCCGTGTTAATTGTCATTGTGAAACAAAGGCGTCAGATCTTTCAATGCAACATCATATGTGGTTTTGTAAGACTTTGTATCTTTAACTCTGTTATTCTTGTTAACGGGAATAACAGAGTTAAAGATACAAGGTCTTGCAATACAGTATAGCTAAATTTTACTTCTCGATGTGGCATTACAAGACCTGACACTCGTTTCCTCTGTGCTACTTAAAACAATGGCGCAAACCGCAAACCGC
>QILH01000148.1 GCA_003233255.1 Gammaproteobacteria bacterium
AGCATCCCCGTGTTCGGCGAAACTAATGCGGTTGCATTGGATGGGGCATGTTGTGCACCCGGTTTATCGCAGACAGGTTCGAATTGTTGTTAAGCTTAGGGCCATATTGAATAAAAGATGGTAGCCGAGGACGGAGTCGAACCGTCACTTCCGAAGAAACAGCATTTTGAATGCTGCGTGTCTACCAGTTCCACCACTCGGCCATATAGTTTTTAGTTTTTGTTTACTTTGTTCGTAAGTTGGGGATTATAGTGTGTATTACGCCACTTGCACAGGGATGGTATTGCGGGTATGGCTGATCTTGTTGTGTTCGTCCAGATAAACCAGTGTCGGTTTGAATGTTGCCAGCTCGGCTTTATCCAGCTGCATATACGCGGCAATAATAATGATGTCGGCCGGGTTGGCTTTGTGCGCGGCTGCACCGTTGATCGAAATAATCCCGGAGTTGTCTTCGGCGCGAATCGCATAGGTGGTAAAGCGCTCGCCGTTGGTAATATTGTAGATATCGATCTGTTGATACTCGCGTATACCGGCGGTATCCAGTAAATGTCCATCAATAGCACATGAACCCTCGTATTCGAGTTCGGAATGGGTAACATGGGCACGGTGTAGCTTGGCTTGTAACATTGTGGCAAACATTGACTATCCTGCTGGTTATTCAATCAATTGAGCGTATAGGGGTAATTTTACCACGGTTCGCGTTTAGTGCCAGTTTTGAGCGAATTTATACCCGTAAATTATCGATTAATCGGGTTTGACCCAGGCGCGCCGCGGCTAAAATAACCAATAAATCCGTAGGGTTATCAGGTTCAGCAAGCGTTGCGACCTCGCGTATCGCCACATAATCCGGCGTAAAACCCTGTTGTTCGAGCTGCATAATGGCCGCCTGTTCTAAATCGGTTAAATCCATATTCTGCATTAGAATACGTTCGCGAGTCTCCGACAGCACTTCATATAATTTGGGGGCGATCACTCTCTCCTGTTTAGACAGGTACTGATTTCGCGAGCTCAGGGCCAGGCCATCACCTTCGCGGATGGTCGGTTCACCCATTATTTCAATCGGCAGATTAAAGTCTTTCACCATTTGCTGGATCACCAACAATTGTTGAAAATCTTTTTCGCCAAATACCGCGACATCGGGCGCAACGATATTAAACAACTTGGTCACCACGGTAGCGACGCCACGAAAATGGTGTTGCCGATATGCGCCTTCCAGTCCTTCGGTTAACTGCGCCGGAACCTCAACATAACTGCACCCTGTGTTACCCTCGGGATACATAACTTCATCGCTGGGGGTAAATACCAGTTCAACGTTTAACGCGGTGAGTTTTTGTAAATCTTTATCAAGCGTCCGCGGGTAATTTGTCAAATCTTCATGTGGGGCAAACTGCATTGGGTTTACATAAATACTGACCACAACCCGATCGGTATTTTGTTGCGCGGCCTTGACCAGGCGTAAATGCCCTTCGTGCAGGTTGCCCATGGTTGGCACGAAACCAATGCGTTCCCCATCGCGCTGCCATTGACGAACCAGTGCGCTCACTTCCCAGTTTGAGGTTAAGGTTTGCATTTGATTTTCAGTTACTTAAAACTGTGTTCGTCATCAGGGAATTGCTGTTGTTTCACAGCCTGCACATACGCCCGCACCGCGGCTTCAATACTGACTTCGCCATCTGGATCGGTTTTGGTGACATCGCGTAAAAAATCTTTGGCAAATTTAGGGCGGTGGCCGTGTGAAATACCCAACAGATCATATAATACCAATACCTGTGCATCGCAATCGCGTCCGGCACCAATACCGATGGTCGGAATGGTTAAGGCATCGGTGATCGTTTTCGCCAGTTGCTGGGGTACACATTCGAGTAATAACATATCGGCACCCGCGTCCTGCATTGCTTTGGCGTCGGCTAACATGGTTTCGGCCGCCTCAGCTTCACGTCCCTGTACTCGATAGCCACCGAGTTTATGTACCGCCTGCGGTTGCAAACCTAAATGGCCACACACCGGCACACCATGTTTTGCCAGGTTTTCCACTACCTGAACCATCTCGCCGCCGCCTTCAAGTTTAACGATATGCGCACCGGCTTCCTGCATTAACCGTGTTGCGTTATCTAATGCGCGTGCCGGATCGGAAAAACTCATAAACGGTAGATCCGACATCACCAATGCTTTTTTGCGCGCCCGCGATACTAAAGATGTGTGATAAACCATATTGTCCATAGTCACTGGCACGGTGGTTTCATGACCTTGTATCACCATGCCCAATGAATCACCGGTAAACAGGACTTCAACTCCGGCCCGTTCGATTATTGCAGCAAAGCTGGCATCGTACACGGTTAACACCACAAATTTCTCACCGGCCTGTTTCATTTTTTGCAGAGTACGCACCGTGATCACCTGTGTATTGGCATTGGCTGAGCTATAGGATGTATTCGCCATATTAGATTCCCAGTGGGGCGGGATTAAAATAATGCCGGCCACTTTGTGTTTTGTTTATTTGATCTAATAACAACTGGTAATCGGCTTCGTTGTTAACTAAATCGATCTCGGTTGCATTCACTATCAATAACGGTGAACCTGCGTAGTTATAAAAATATCGTGTATAGGATTCGATTATTCGCTCCAGGTAATCCGCTTCCATATACTTTTCAAAACGACGCCCACGTTTTGCGACTCGTTTAACCAACACCTCTACCGGTGCTTGCAGGTAGATAACTAGATCCGGTTGCGGTGCATCGATAGTCACATGTTCATAGACCTGTTGGTATAATTTGTATTCGTCTTCATCCAGGGTCATTTGTGCAAACAAACGATCCTTCTCAATAATAAAATCAGCTACCTGCACCGGGCGAAACATGTCCTGCTGTTTTAGATCTTGCAGTTGTTGTGCACGCTGAAATAAAAAAAACAGCTGAGTTTGCAACGCGGCGCTACGCGGATCCTGGTAAAACCGTTCGAGAAACGGGTTCTCCTCCGCACCTTCCAATAACACATCGGAGCCAAAGCTCTCGGCCAGGCGTTTTGCCAGGGTCGTCTTGCCTACCCCAATTGGGCCTTCAACAACGATAAAATCCAGCTTCGAGGTCATGCCTTATTAATTCGTTCCAGTCCGGCTTGATCACATGCGGCGATCAGGGTTTGCAGTAAGCCAAGACCCGGTACATCCAGGTCGGGGGCAATCTCATACAGAGGATACAGGACGAAGCTGCGTTGATCTAACCCTGAATGTGGAATTATCAACCGATCGAAATTGATAATTTTATCGCCGAATAGCAGGATATCCAGATCCAGCGTGCGCGGCCCCCATTGTTCACCGCCACGAACCCGACCGTGTTGGTGTTCGATATTTTGCAAATTATCCAGTAATTCAATAGGCTCGGCACGCGTAATTAAAGCGCACACCGCATTGATGTAATCCGGTTGATCTGCCGACCCCAGCGGTGCGCTTCGATACAGACCTGAACTTCGTAACATTTCGGTATCATCTATCTGACCTAGCTCCTCGATCGCCATGTTTACCTGCTGAATCGGATCATTCAGGTTGCTGCCGATACCTATATATATAGTATCCATCGAGAAGTAGAACTTTACGGGTCTGATGACGGACTGTCATCCGACGAACCGGATTGCGTGTCTGGATTATTGACTGCCGTTTGTTTTCGTTTACGTTTTTTCTGGCCATGACTTGCTTGATGCAAATCCTGGCACATCTGCTTTTGTTCCTTTTCCGGCACGGCCTGAAACTGAGTCCACCACTCGCCTAATTCTTTGAGTTGCGGCTCGATGGAATCAGCACGTAACAACAAAAAATCATATGCGGCTCGAAAGCGCGGTTGTTGAATTAACCAGAACGGTCTACGGCCACGGCGATTACGCAGGCGAGCCTGCCCCGTCCAGATATCGCGAATCGGCAAACGAAAACGTTTGGGAATCGAGATCTGCGCCGCCTGCTGACTGAGTACGGCGCGTCCTGCTTCCTGCAAAGCCTGGATCGATGACATGTCATTGGATTCGAATTCCTTGGCACGCTCGTTCATCGGACCCCACAACATAAAGGCAAACAGGAAAGCCGGCGTAACCGGTTTTTCATCGGCAATACGTTGATCAGTATTACGGCAGGCCAGATCGATAAAATCCAGGAACTCAGGGTGATGAAATAGATGACGTTGAGTGACAGAAAATAACTGTGCCAGTAATTTATATTGAATTAATAAATGGATAGCACGCTGACTTTTGCCGCTTAAAAAAAGTTTTAATACTTCTTCAAATAAACGAGCGGGCGGTACCGCCTCGATGCGATGATGTTGATCAACTATCGCTGCAACTAACTCGGTATCAAATTCAAATCCGAGCTTGGCGGCAAAACGCATAGCACGCAACATACGCACTGGATCTTCCTGACAACGCACATTGGCATCGCCAATCATACGCAAGCGACGTTGTTTCAGATCATCCATACCACCGGTGTAGTCCACTACCGAAAAATCCGCAATATTGTAATACAGGGCATTCACACTGAAATCACGTCGCCAGGCATCTTCGGCCAGGGTACCGAACACATTATCGCGAACAATCATACCATCCCGTGTTGATCCTTCAGAGTCATCTTCGGCAAGCTCGTGATGACCACGAAAAGTGGCTACCTCGATAATTTCGCGCCCATAATGAATATGCGCTAATCGAAATCGCCGCCCAATCAAGCGGCAGTTTCGAAATAGATTCTTGACCTGTTCGGGGGTTGCATCGGTGGCTACATCATAATCTTTTGGCTGCAGGCCGAGCATTAAATCACGTACCGCCCCACCAACTAAAAAGGCCTGGTAGCCCGCTTTATGCAGACGGTATAACACCTTCAATGCCGGTTCATTGATGTTCTCGCGAGAAATATTATGCTCACCTCGAGAAAAGATCGTCGCATCGGTCTGTTCTGGTGTCAGGGTCATGGGAAGGTTATCGGGCTCAACTTGCTGTGGTGATAGTCATATTAAATTTTAATTATAGCAGGACACATGGCCATTTAGCCTTGCCCTTTATTATTACCTGATAGTAGCACCTTAGGCCTCCAGCGTCTTGTTTGATGTTCCTTCAGCCGAATTAAATGGGGGTCAGAAAAAATTGGGGTCAGAGACGTATTTTTTGTAGTTACCTAGCCTTATTGTAGCAATGTCATAAAAAATACGTCTCTGACCCCAATTTTTTATACGTCTCTGACCCCCATTTAATTCAGGAAGTTAGGGAAAAAAGCAATCGCCGCCAGTTTAAATAAAACCAGAAACAAAATTAGCCATAAACTTAAGTCAAACCAGAAATACGCCATACGATTTGTTGATTTCAGCACCGTAAATTCGTCTACAAAAATCACCTCACAGGCACCATTACCGCTATCATTTCGATTAGTGCTGGTATTTCGTGTCCAGTCTGGTGTCGCTGCCGCTGAATAATTTACCAGCATGCCTTTTAAATGCACTTGATCACCTATCTTGATATTGCGGATACGCTCTCGCACTTCCTTGTTATCCGATAATAAATGGTTATTTGACAATTGCTCATGCCGAAAATCCATCGGACGATCATATTGATAATAACAGGTAAAATCTCCGCTGCTGTAGCTGACATCGCGATAATCATTGTTTTGCAGATTATCACCCCACACGACACAGATGTCTTTTATATCCACTGAATCATCGTCATGAATGATATCGGTCATACCCGTAATGTCGTTATGTGTAACCACCAATCCCCAAAGCTCGTAGTCGGCAACCGGTTCGATCGAATATGTTCTTTTTCGATATTCAAAATTGAATGGACTGGTTCGACTGGGTTTCTGGATAGGTTCGTTTTGCAACCTGGAAGATATTTCTTTGGTATAGGGCAATTGATTTTTAGCCCACCATGAAACCAGTAAACTAATAACACTGATAATCAGGAGTAACGATAACAGCCGATCAAACCAGACCCTGCGATTTGTTTGTGCTCGAATCTGCGTCCGGGCACCTGGGTGCGCACGTAAAGTTTGATTCACGCCCATTACTTTGGCATAGGCCACACCGCAGGACGGGCATTGCCAGTCTGGCGCAGAATCGGTTTCTTTGCGTTGGTAGTTACAGTTTGGACAAGCTTGAGTGAAACTCATAATAATCGCTTCATTTAAACGTCAGCGTAACAGGTAATTTATTTAGTTAATGGTTTTAGTCGCGCTGTTGTCTATATTATCCGCTGTAATATTAAACAAAATAATATCCTGTTTGCCTTCATCAAGTGAGGTCTTATCATTTGCCAGTTCGATAAACACCCGTTTGGTTTCTTCCACCAGCGCCGAGGCACGAATCAAAAAATCAGGGTTATTTTTAATATTCAGGGCTTTTTGTTTGGCCTCGGTGGCCTTCATTAAATTGAAAGCAGCCTGCGATAAGACACCGTCAGCCCCGGCCTCAGCGGCCGCCGCTAACAGGTTGATGATGGACATCACGTCTTCTTCCTGGCTCATGGATAAATACTAGGTGGTTTCGCTTTATTTAGCAATTTGATCACCCTATTTAAACAAAACACACTGGCGCAGTCAGACAAAATCGGCAACAAGCGAGCTGTTCGACTCGACGGAGATTGGATTCAGGCTTTCAGTATATGCCAGGTGTTCGATGCCCATGGCAATTTTTGCTCCCTGTTTAGCCGCTTGTACCATCGCATCATCAAATTCAAAACGTAAAAAATGCACAGAAGAAGTCTTCTCTTCGGTATCACGCTCCATATCTTCATCGGCAATGGCATACACCTTATCAAAGCTATTCACTTGTACCCAGACTTTATCTTCAATGCCGATCATTTTCGATAAGGCCTCTCGGCGCTCATCTTCGTCCGTGTATTCAATCATAAACGTAGCTTTAAGATTTTTACCATCAGGTATTAAGGGATTGTAGGCATCAAGTTCTTCCATAATGCCCTCTTCCTCGAAAATTTTCTCTACCCGTAACATCTCCTGCACCTGGTATTGCATGGTCAATCTGTCTTCAAAATACAAGGTGGCGTGTTCACCCAGTTCAATGTGGCGCGTTTTTTTATGTGCCATCACTTTATCGCGAAAGCTGGTGCGCTGTTTAGCGTATTCTTCCAGACTCATTAAGTCATTACGTTGTAATTTATTCATAACTTTATACCTGGTGTTCTGTTGATTAAATCCCGTAAGCCTGACGAACCAGACTAATCGGATGTTTGGTTTCGCTGCCGTTATCAAGCGCATTTTCAATATGCCGTCCGGCCATCGCACAATCACTGGTATAATAATCAGGGCTGGTTTCATTAATTTTTCGCACGATCGGCTTAACGATTTTCATGGCCACATCATGATATTCTTTTTTCACCGCATAGGTGCCATCATGACCGGAACAACGTTCTATCGCATCGACTTCGGTTCCTGGAATCAATAACAATACATCTCGCGTTTTCATACCGATATTCTGCACACGCTGATGACAGGCTACTTGATAGGAAACATTACCAAGTGATTTATTAAAGTCAGTGCGCAGTAACGACTCTTTATGTCGTAACATTAAATATTCAAAGGGATCAAAAGTCGCATTTTTAACTTTTAATACTTGCTCATCATCCGGGAACATTAGCGGCAATTCCTGTTTAAACATCAGCACACAGGAAGGAACTGGCGCAATAATGTCATAACCCTGATCGACCAGTTTAGCCAGTTCCGGTATATTTGCTTCTTTAGCCTTGGCGACTGACTCAAGGTCGCCGAGTTCGAGTTTCGGCATGCCACAGCATTGCTCTTTATCAACCAGGCGAATAGCAACATCATTGTGTTCAAGTACAACAGCAAGATCCTGGCCGATTTGTGGCTCATTATAATTGCCATAACAGGTGGCAAAAATGGCAACCTTTCCGGTCGTCAGTTCCCCGGCCTTAAATTGTGTTTTTACTTCTGTTTTAGTCGCCAGCAGAGATTTACGTAAAGTCTGCGAGTGATACGATGGCAGTTTTGCATGTTCGTGCACACCCAAAAAAGTCTGCAAGGCCTTGCGAAAGACCGGAAATTTATTGGATGCGTTAACCGTATTGACGATAACCGGAATGCTGGCCAGTTTACCCACCGTGTCGGTGCTGCTTAATATTTTATTACGCAGACTGGTGCCGTGTTTTTTAAACTGCACGGCTTTTGCTCTTAGCATTAAATGCGGAAAATCGACATTCCAGTCGTGAGGGGGAACATAGGGACACTTGGTCATATAACACAGATCACACAGGTAACAATGTTCGACCACCTTCCAGTAATCTTTTTTCGCTACCCCGTCGACTTCAAAGGTGTCAGACTCATCAACCAGATCAAACAAGGTTGGAAAGGCGTTACACAAACTCACACAACGTCGACAGCCGTGACAGATATCATAAACACGTTCAAGCTCGGTATACAGATCATCTTCATTATAAAAATTGGAATCTAACCAGTTAACCGGATGCCGGGTGGGTGCTTCAAGGTTACCTTCGCGATAGGGTTGGCTCATGATCTCGATTCCGATGGGTTATTTACCCGCTTATATTTACGTATTGCGGATAACAAAAAATTCTAAATGTATTGTCGATAACTGTAATCCTGTTAACCCGGCGTTCTAACTGAAGCCCGGTCTTGAGCAAAACAGAATAAAAAGTTACACCGTTTTAATTCTGGAGACGGCTATGTTTGCATAGCCGTCTCAGAACTCGACTAGCAAAATTACTTAGTTATCTAGATTATCTAATGCTTTCTGGAAACGATTCGCATGCGAGCGTTCTGCTTTCGCTAACGTTTCAAACCAGTCGGCAATTTCTTCAAAGCCTTCATCGCGTGCTGATTTTGCCATACCGGGATACATGTCGGTGTATTCATGCGTCTCACCCGCAATAGCGGCTTTTAAATTGTCGCCCGTAGCACCAATAGGTAAACCGGTAGCCGGATCACCCGTCTGTTCCAGATATTCCAGATGACCATGGGCATGTCCAGTTTCACCTTCCGCGGTTGAACGAAATACAGAAGCAACATCGTTATACCCTTCCACGTCCGCTTTTGCTGCGAAATAAAGATAACGGCGATTTGCCTGTGATTCGCCTGAAAAGGCGTCCTTGAGATTTTGCTCGGTCGTGCTGCCTTTTAAATCGGCCATTGATATTGTCCTCCAAATTATATGTTATCTGCTGAGCAGGAAAATTCCATATTTAGACTTAGTCTAAATCGTATTAAGAAAGATAGTCGAGCCTTTCTCTGCTGTCAAGACTGATTCTAAATCCAGTGCATAATTCTTCAACCTGTTCAATCAGGCATTGAAGCGCCTCGCCGTTTGGGCTACCTTACCCACCTTTAAAACCAGTCGGAAACCAGAAGCCGTAGGTAGGTATTTTGACCACCAATACAAAAAAGAAAACGGGCAAAAAAAAGGCTACCGCGACAAAAGACGGACTGCCGTTTGAAGCCGCCATGCAGGAACTCGAGGAGCTGGTAAGCCGTATGGAACAAGGCGATCACAGCCTTGAGGCCTCGTTGAAAGACTTTGAACGCGGTGTTGAACTGACTCGAATCTGCCAGAAAGCGTTGGCTGAGGCCGAGCAAAAGGTTCAGATACTGAGCAAAAACTTGGGCCAGGATGATGATCTCGAGCATTACGATCCCGAATCAGAAGATCCCGAATTTTGAGTTGGCAGCAATACAAAACACAATGGCAGACCCAGGTGGATGCCAGACTTGATAGCTGGTTGCCAAAAGACTCGATCAAACCCGAACAATTACACAAGGCTATGCGCTATGCGGTCTTCAATGGCGGCAAACGAATCCGCCCCATCCTGGTCTATGCTACTGGCCAGGCCGTGTCCGGTTCCGAAGCCATGCTCGATCACTGCGCCTGCGCCGTCGAGTGTATTCACGCCTATTCTCTAATTCACGATGATTTACCGGCCATGGACGATGACGATCTACGCCGCGGCAAACCAACCTGCCACCGGGCCTTTGATGAAGCCACCGCAATCCTGGCGGGCGATGCATTGCAGGCACTGGCCTTTCAAATCATGGTGCGCGGCAAAGACGAACGTGTTTTTCCTGCACAACGTCTTGAAATGATTAATATTTTATCAATGGCCAGTGGATCCCGCGGTATGGCCGGTGGACAGGCCATCGATCTGGCGGCGGTTGGCCAGCCACTGAATGAGGCCGAGCTTGAAAATATGCATATTCATAAGACCGGTGCCTTGATCCGCGCCAGTGTTAAAATGGCTGCGCTGTGTGGAGATGGTGGCGATGGTGGCACCGCGGATCTATCCTCAGAACAAGTCGAAAAACTCGATCATTATGCCAAATGCATCGGCCTGGCCTTTCAGATTACCGACGATATCCTGGACGAAACCAGCGATACCGATACCCTTGGCAAACCACAGGGAGCGGATCGTGCTTTGAACAAACCGACCTACCCCAGCATCATGGGCCTGCAAGCGTCACAGGAACTTGCACAAACTCTAGTGACTGACGCTATTAATTCTCTGCAAGCCTTTGATACGCAAGCAGAATCTCTACGCGGAATCGCGCACTTTATACTAGAGCGCACACATTAACTGTTTTTATATTAGAATTGGATATATCTCTTTGAGATCCGAGTTAAAAGACCTACTATTGAGTAAGAAGCGAACAAAATACAATGACTGAACCCAACACGCCACTGCTCAATTGCATTGATAATCCTGCTCAGTTGCGAGAATTGCCCAGCGATCAACTCGAACAATTGTCTGAAGAGTTGCGTCAGTATTTAATTCACAGTGTCAGTGACACCGGCGGACATCTCGCCGCAGGTCTTGGCACCATCGAGCTTACCGTTGCCTTACATTATGTGTTTAACACTCCAGATGATCGCCTGGTCTGGGATGTAGGGCATCAAACCTATCCACACAAAATTTTAACCGGCCGTCGTGAACGTATGCAAAGCATGCGCAAAAAGGGGGGCCTGTCCGGTTTTCCAAAACGCGACGAAAGTGAATACGATACCTTTGGCGTCGGTCACTCTAGTACATCGATCAGTGCGGCGCTCGGCATGGCACTCGCGGTACAACATAAAAATCAGGATACCCAGGTGGTCGCCATCATCGGTGATGGTGCAATGACCGCGGGCATGGCCTTTGAGGCCCTGAATCATGCTGGTGACCTCGATGCCAATTTACTGGTTGTATTAAATGACAATGACATGTCTATCTCTCCCAACGTCGGCGCGCTCTCCAACCATCTGGCAAGAATCCTGTCTGGTAAATTTTATGCCTCGATGCGTGAAGGCAGTCGCAAAGTTTTGGGGGTGATGCCCTCGGTTTGGGAACTGGCCAAACGTACCGAAGAACACATGAAAGGCATGGTGGTCCCCGGCACCTTGTTTGAAGAACTCGGTTTTAATTACATCGGTCCGGTTGATGGCCACGACATCAACACATTAGTAAAGACCCTGAAAAACCTGTCGCAACTTAAAGGCCCACGTTTTTTGCATGTCGTTACTAAAAAAGGCAAAGGCTTTCTGCCTGCTGAAGAAAATCCATGCGTTTATCATGGTGTCGGTAAATTTCACCCTGAATCAGGGAAACTGGAGAAATCGGTTCCCACCGGGCCCACCTATACCCAGGTCTTTGGCGACTGGTTATGCGATATGGCCGCGCATGATGACAGGTTAATAGCTATTACCCCGGCGATGCGCGAAGGATCCGGGCTGGTGAAATTTTCCGAACAATATCCGGAACGGTATTATGACGTTGGGATTGCAGAACAACACGCCATTACCATCGCAGCAGGTCTGGCCTGTGAAAATTTAAAACCGGTCGTTGCCATTTATTCAACGTTTTTACAACGTGCCTACGACCAACTTATACATGATGTCGCAATTCAAAATCTACCCATCTTGTTTGCAATCGATCGTGCCGGTCTGGTTGGCCCCGATGGCGCTACCCATGCAGGCAGTTTTGACCTGAGTTATTTACGGTGTATACCTAATTTATGCATTATGGCTCCGGCCGATGAAAACGAATGCCGACAGATGCTGAGTACAGGCTATTTGCACGATGGCCCCACCGCGGTACGCTATCCCCGTGGACAGGGCTTAGGTGTAGACGTGAAAAAAGATCTGGAACCCATCCCCATAGGCAAGGGCCAGTTACTTCGTAAAGGTGAATCCATTGCCATTTTATCCTTTGGTAGCTTACTCAGTCAGGCGACTCAAAGCGCCGACGTGCTCAATGCCAGTCTCGCTAACATGCGCTTCATCAAGCCGTTGGATAAACAACTTATCTTCGAGCTGGCCAACAAACACGATATTCTGGTGACCATCGAAGATAATGCCGTACTCGGCGGTGCGGGCAGCGCCATCAACGAATGCTTATTGAACGCCGGCCATAATACCCCTGTGCTTAACCTGGGTTTACCGGACAGGTTTCTCTCTCATGGCAGCCGCGATGAGCTTTTGGCTGAGTCAGGACTGAGCGCAGATGGTATAATCCGTCAGGTGGAAGCTTTTTTGCGCGACAACTCGAACGTCAAACACCCCACACAGACCCCTCTTTTCCGAGTATAATAGTAGGACATTCAGATGGCTGGCCGTTTTCGGACCAAAATTGTGACAGAATTTGCGGCTGCGCATCTATTGCGTGGCTATCCCGGTATATGCAGTCGCCTGCATGGGCATAACTGGAAGGTCGATGTCGTGGTCGTCAGCAGTGAGCTGGATGAGATTGGAATGGGTATGGATTTTCGCGATATTAAAGCGGCCACCAATGCACTGATTGGTGCATTAGATCATCGTAATCTTAATGATCTACCGCCATTTGATAAAATTAATCCCACGGCTGAAAATATTTCAGCGTATATTTTTAAAGGTTTGAGCAAAGAATTAAATAATGAACGTGTCCAGATGGATAGTGTAACGATTTGGGAAACTGAACGCGCCTGTGTGACATATTCTGAGGAATAAACATTATGACAACGACCAAAGTAAGCAATCTACCCATTGAAGATGTTCAAAACCGTGCCGACACGCGTAACATCCCGATCAACAAGGTAGGCATTAAAGATATCCGTCACCCCGTACGCGTGGGCGATCGCTGTGGTAAAGATCAACATACGATTGCGAACTTTAGTATGTATGTGAACCTCCCACATAATTTTAAAGGCACGCATATGTCACGCTTTGTTGAGATCCTGCATGATCACGAGCGTGAGATATCGGTTAAATCTTTTAAGGTTATGTTATCGGAAATGACCCAGCGCCTTGAGGCCGGTTCCGGCCACATTGAAATGAACTTCCCCTATTTTGTTAGCAAGTCTGCGCCAGTATCCGGGGTTGAAAGTTTATTAGATTATGATGTTACCTTTATCGGCGAGATTCACGACGGTGAGCCAAAAACGAGCGTTAAGGTCGTAGTGCCCGTCACCAGCCTGTGTCCCTGTTCGAAAAAGATCTCAGATCGTGGCGCGCACAATCAACGCTCACACGTAACCGTTACCGCACGTATTGATGAATTTGTCTGGATTGAAGAGTTGATCGATATCGTTGAACAAGAAGCATCGTGTGAACTTTACGGCCTGTTAAAGCGCCCAGATGAAAAAAATGTAACCGAAAGAGCGTATGACAATCCAAAATTTGTTGAAGACATGGTGCGCGATGTGGCCGCGCGTCTGAACAGTGACGACCGCATTAATTATTATATTGTTGAGTCAGAAAATTTTGAATCCATTCACAATCATTCCGCCTATGCCTTGATTGAGAAAGACAAGCGTGAAACAGGATAAATCTTAACAGCTGTGCTGTTTCGGATAATATTAGAGGCCTTCTGGGTAACCGTTTAGTTTATTTCTTATCTCGAGTTCAGGGGTATCATTTATAATATTTTTATTCTGCCATCCTGAGCGATAGCGAAGGATCCAAATTTTTCGTTTGCTATACAGCCATCCGTATTATATGGCTCATCGTATAAGATCCTTCATTCCATACAGGATGATAGATGGACAATTTCGGACGGTATTAAGGACTTTCACAATGGAAGATGAGCTATTAAGGTTCATTCGACTTAATTTTACTTGCGTCGAATCTGATAGCGCACACCTTTATCAACTTTAAGATCAATGCGTACCCGTTGTTTACTCCAACCGTGAACTTTATCGTGCGCCTCGATAAAAATAATATTCTCACCTTTAGGCACCAGCACACTCGATAAGGTACGGGTAAAAGGTTGTTCATTTTCATGAGGGTGCCAGAGTTTTCGATAACCTAACTCGGCACCTTTACTATCAACAATGCGCCAGCCATCAGCATAGTGATCCCAGCCTTTATCATCGTGTTTGAGGGTAACATGGAATGTCCAACGATGAGCCGATGGTTCTATCATGACTTTAACAATCTCAACCGTATTCGCCATTGCGCTTCCGGATAATATCGACAAAAACGAAACCAGGATTAGAATCATTTTATTAAGTTTGTTCACGTTGTATTTCCTCGTATTAATAGAATAGCCAAAGACTAATATGCATCGCCGCCAAAGCAAACAAGCCTGCCAGCACATCATCCAGCATAACACCGAGCCCTCCCTTAATACGTGAATCGATCACAGATATGGGCCACGGCTTAAGGATATCGAAAATTCTGAAAAAAACAAACCCCAGCACCACCGTAGTCACACTCAGAGGGACAAATAACATGGTAATGAAATAGCCGACGAATTCATCCCAGACGATGGCCGGATGATCATCGACGCCAAGAGCATTCGTGGTCTGTTGACATAAATAAATACCAACTAAAAAAGCAACTATCAATGTAATTATATAAAACAGGTCAGACAGATAGATGGCCATTAACAGATACAAAGGAATCGCGACCAGCGTGCCAAATGTACCGGGTGCCTTTGGCGCCAGTCCACTACCAAACCCAAGGCTCAACAAATGGCGCGGGTCTTTTAATAACGACATAGAAACGGTTTTAACAGTCATGATTTAGAAAAATGCTCGAAACCCATTTGATTTATCTCAGTGGTATGCGCATCTTCGACGATATACAAACCCTTGTCAGCAATAATTTTACCGATGCGAGTTATTTTACACGTCGTTTGCTCACTAATTTTCTGAATCACAGTATGTTGATCTTTAGACGTAGTAAAACACAGCTCGTAATCATCACCGCCATATAAGGCAAGATCCAGCTCAGTATTATGCTGATTAGTTTTTGCAAACTTATGTAGTGCATCTGAACACGGTATGGCTTCTGCATACAGTTCAGCTCCCACACTGCTGCTTTCCAGAATATGCCCTAAATCTCCGGCCAGACCATCGGATACATCGATACAGGCCGTTGCGATTTTACGCAACGCCATGCCGACCTCAATACGTGGCACGGGTTTGTTTAGTCGTTCAATTAAATCGGCCTGATAAGATAGTTCATCGTCCGTTAGATTAGATAAACCACCTTCACCCTGCTGACACAGGACTAAACCAGCAGCGGCATCGCCCAGGGTGCCGGTGACATAAACATCATCACCAACGCTGGCTCCCGCGCGTTTCATT
>QILH01000203.1 GCA_003233255.1 Gammaproteobacteria bacterium
CGAGTTCAATACCATCAATGAGATCGATCGGGTCGAGCACATTGCCTTTGGACTTTGACATCTTGTTGCCATGAGAATCGCGTACAAGGCCATGTATATAGACTTCGCGGAAAGGTACCTCACCCGTGAATTTTAATCCCATCATGATCATACGCGCCACCCAGAAGAAAATGATATCAAAGCCGGTAACCAGTACAGAGGTTGGGTAAAAGGTTTTTAAATTTTCGGTTTGCTCTGGCCAGCCGAGAGTAGAAAAAGGCCATAACGCAGAAGAAAACCAGGTATCCAGTACGTCATTGTCCTGAGTTAATTTAACATCGTCCGACAGTTTATGCTTTTCACGAACCTCCAGTTCGTTGCGGGCGACATAGACATTGCCCTGATCATCGTACCAGGCCGGGATACGGTGTCCCCACCAGATCTGCCGACTAATGCACCAGTCCTGAATGTTGCGCATCCAGTCGTAATAGGTGTTTTTCCAGTTATCCGGGATAAATCTTATTTTGCCGGTTTCCACTGCTTCGATTGCGGGTTCGGCTAAGGGTGCAATTTTAACAAACCATTGATCGGTTAAATAGGGTTCAACGACTTTTCCGCTGCGATCGCCTCGTGGAATCATTAATTTGTGATCTTCAATCTTTTCTAACAAATCCAGTTGCTCAAGATCGGTGATGATCTTTTTACGGGCCGCATAACGATCCAGCCCTCGATAGATCTCGGGTGCATTCTCATTTATACAGGCATCCACGGTAAATATATTTAGCATGGGTAGATCATGGCGTTTGCCCATCTCATAATCGTTAAAATCATGAGCCGGGGTAATTTTCACACAACCGGTACCAAATTCAGGGTCGACGTAGTCATCGGCAACGATCGGGATCTCTCGACCGACTAAGGGCAGGGTAATGGTTTCGCCGATAAGTGTTTGATAGCGTTCATCGTCGGGGTGCACGGCCACAGCACTGTCGCCTAACATGGTTTCGGGACGCGTGGTGGCTACCACGAGATAACCACTGCCATCGCTAAGCGGATAACGCATGTGCCACATGTGTCCGTTTTCTTCTTCTGAGATGACTTCCAGATCAGATAGCGCAGTATGTAAAACCGGATCCCAGTTGACCAGACGTTTACCACGATAGATCAGACCTTCTTCATGTAGGCGAACAAAAACCTCCTGTACGGCAGCCGACAGACCATCGTCCATTGTGAAACGCTCATTTGACCAGTCAACCGAGGAGCCGAGCCGGCGCAACTGGCGAGTAATATTACCCCCGGAGTGTTTTTTCCAGTCCCAGATACGCTCAATAAAGGCTTCACGACCGAGGTCGTGGCGGGTTTTACCCTCACCATTAAGCTGACGTTCGACGACCATCTGGGTAGCAATACCCGCATGATCCATACCCGCCTGCCAGAGTGTATTGTGCCCCTTCATGCGGTGGTAGCGGGTCAGGGTATCCATAATCGTGTTATTAAAACCGTGACCCATGTGCAGGCTACCGGTCACATTGGGTGGTGGTATCATGATGCAATAAGGTGGGGCATCGTTTTCCGGGATGGGGTTAGGGGCGAAATAATTTTCTTTTTCCCAGGTTTCGTACCAATGTTGTTCAATGTTTTTTGGGTTGTATGTTTTATCCACGAGCTCTTCTACATTGTTGCTAAAGCGGCGTCATTATACCCAGAATAAGGGCTAAGGAAACTCTGATTCACTCAGAGTTTCCAACAACTCATGGGTGGGTTGTCAAAATTAATCGCATTAAGCGATTGATTTTGCTGGCCAGGCAAAAATCACATTTTTTGCCGTTACCCGCTCTGACAATCCTGGGATGGATTGTCAGAGCTTTTCTAATAAGCGAATAGATCGGGATACGAATTGATACGAGTTTGCTATTATCGGCCCAGTAAATTATTTTCATAGACAGAATTATTCTCAAAATGGATAGAGTGCAGTATGTTTTTTAGCCGTCTGACCACCGTACAATCAATTACCATTCTGGTAAGTGTCAGTGTTCTGATTAAAGTGGTGATGGCCGCGATTCTGCCAATGACCGGCGATGAAGCCTATTTCATCGTCTGGGGTAAACATCTTGATTTTGGTTATTACGATCACCCGCCGATGGTTGGCTGGTGGTTGGCGGCCATGCTGCAGGTCAGCGATCATCCAGTCTGGTTACGGCTGCCCAGTATTTTAGTGACTACGCTCATTGGCTGGATGATCTACAGAATTGTGTTGCCTCGAGGCAAAACCAATGCCGTCATTGCAGCCGGCCTATATTGGTTAACGCCGGTGCATTTACTGGCGCCACTGATTACCACCGATGTACCCTTGATCTTCTTTGCATTTTTATCCGGGGTTTGTTTTTACAAGGCTCAACGTCACGATAAACGCAGCTGGTATTTACTCTCTGGTCTGATGCTCGGGCTGGCTTTTTATTCTAAATTTTTTGCCGGCATGCTGGGTATTGCCTACGTCCTGTATATTATTTTATTTGTCCGCCGAGGTATAAAACCCTACGTTGGGATCGTATTCATTGTCCTGGGGACCTTACCGTTCATTGGCCTTAACCTGTACTGGAACTATCTAAATTGTTGGGATAATTATCTATTTAATCTGGTTAATCGAACCAGTGATTATGATTTTTCTGTATGGGGGCTGGTTAAGTATTTATTGGTACTGGCTTATTTGATTACCCCTCCGGTCGTGTATTACGTATTACGCAAACCCACTGTCCTGTTAGAAACATTACGTAACGGGGGCTTAGGTCTTTTTCTGGCCTTGTTTATAATCCCCGTTGTATTATTTATGGGTTTGTCATTTGGTAAGAGTATTGGTCTGCATTGGTTATTAAGTTTCTATCCGTTCTTATTTATCGCGGTTATCATGTTGTTACATTTTGGCCAGCTGCGTGTGTGCTTTTATTTTATGTGGGGCTTTAGTTTATTGCACCTGTTGGCGTTTGCCATTTTTTATGCCTTTACGCCGGGTATATTTCTGGATAATGAAAAACGCTATCAAAAAGTGGTTCTGGCCCTGCATGCACAAGAGTTGGTTAGTTTAATTAATTCGCAACGCTATAATTTTATCGTGGCAACCCCCAGTTATAGTGAGTCAGCAATCCTGGCCTATCATTTAAAAGAAGATGTGCTCGTGATCGGACACGGTTCTTACCATGGTCGACAAATGGATATAAACACGGACTGGAAGAAATATAAGGGACGTGGCATGGCTATTTTCAGCAAATCTGAAGATGTAAAAAAATATGCAAAATATTTTAATTCATTCACCCATATTATTTTACCATTTAAGGAAACCCGATATCATTTGGGCATCGGAACTGGTTTTAACTATGAGGTATACAATAAAGCCGTTTTAGATCCCATTCGAAATGAATTTTACAAAATTCCTGACTGGTTACCGACGGGTCGTTGTCGTATGCAGGAATAACAATAGCATTGTGGTGTCGGACAAGGTGAAACGAAAAATATTTAAGGTGGCCAGGGTCGTGGGTAGAGACACTATTCGCCCATCATTTTTCGAAGTTGATCAAGATAGGCGCGCATTTGTTTTTTAACATCATTCTCTGCGACAACCACGGCTTTCATCAATTTATCGCGCATGGTTTTTTCGATATTTTTTTGCATCTCATCAAGAAAAGCCTTTAACACGTCCATATTAACCGTGGGTTTGGCGTCGGCGCTTACGGCGGGAACCACGATTTCATCTAACTCGGGTATATCAAAAGCGTCATCGGGGGCATCGATTTCTTCGACCTCGACGACGGGCAAGGGGGTAAACGGTTTTGGTGTGGCTAAGGCAATGCTCTCCTTGGCCGCATTGAGTTTGTGCTCGCTCTGTTCTAACAGCCCTTTGATGGATTCAAGGGCATTGAGTAATTCTTTGGGTTCTTCGCTTTTGGCCATGGGTTTAAGCTTAGCTGTTTAACTCATGGGTTTCGAGCGGATATCCCCGTTCCCGGTAAAATTTAAAGCGCGAACGGGCAATATTGCGAGCCGGTTCCGTGCCACTGACGATTTCAGCCACGCGCTCAAAGCGGGTAAAAAAATTGGGTACCTCGTCGGCCAGATTAATCAATACATCGGGCGCGATTTCAGGCAATTCACCGCATCCGATCACCACGGCGGCCTGAGTGACATGTTTATCCGAGCTCTGGCAATGGGGCACAAAACTGCCATCGCGAAATATCCACAGCAGATCATCCAGACGTTTGACCTGCTGTGGATCCTGTACATGCACATAAACACGGTTATTCTTGCTGTAGGCCTTTTCTGCGATTCGACAGGCAAGCTGCAAACTGGCGTCGATGGCCTGGTTTGGGCTGATGTAAAAATCGACTCGGGTCATAGCGGCTAACGGCCTGCTTCGGACAGGATGTATTCCATTAATAGTGGCACTGGGCGTCCGGTTGCGCCTTTGTTACCACCGGATTCCCAGGCCACACCGGCGATATCCAGGTGTGCCCATTTGAATTTCTTTGCAAAGCGCGACAGGAAGCAGGCGGCGGTAATGGTGCCGGCTTCGCGCCCGCCGATATTGGCCATATCGGCAAAGTTACTTTTTAGCTGATCCTGATATTCTTCCCATAAGGGTAATTGCCAGGCTCGATCCGCCGCAGTTTGGCCCGCAGCCAGTAATTTATCGACTAATTTTTGATCATTGCCGAGCAGGCCAGCGCCCTGTTTGCCCAAAGCGATAACACAGGCTCCGGTCAGGGTGGCAATGTCGATCACGGCTTTGGGTTTGAATTTTTCGGTATAGGTCAGGGCATCGCAGAGCACGAGGCGACCTTCGGCATCGGTATTGAGAACCTCGATGGTTTGCCCTGACATGCTGGTGACGACGTCCCCCGGTTTGGTGGCCAACCCATCCGGCAGATTTTCCGTGGCGCCAACCACGCCAACGACGTTGATTTTAGGTTTAAGCTCACCCAGGCTGCGCATCACTCCAAACACACTTGCCGCGCCACACATATCAAATTTCATTTCATCCATTGCGCCGCCCGGTTTAATCGAGATACCTCCGGAATCAAAGGTGACGCCTTTACCCACCAGTGCGATGGGATCGCCAGTTTTGGCTGCCCCCTTATATTCAAACACAATCAATTTTGCCGGTTGGCGGCTGCCGCGTGAGACGGATAACAATGATCCCATCTTTAAGGTTTCCATTTGTTTTTCATTTAAAACCGAAACCTTGATGCCGTATTGGCGGCCCAGTTTTTTTGCTTCGCTGGCGAGGTAGGTTGGGGTACATATATTACCGGGTAAATTGCCAAGTTCACGTGTGACCGCCATACCATTGGCGACCGCTTGTCCCGTTTTGGCTGCG
This sequence comes from Gammaproteobacteria bacterium, assembly GCA_003233255.1. GTDB lineage: Bacteria > Pseudomonadota > Gammaproteobacteria > UBA6429 > Thiohalophilaceae > SZUA-24. Next base: position 5,345 of record QILH01000203.1, read on the forward strand.
GTGGTGAGCTTAGTTCCTTTTTGAGAGGAATGAATGATGATTTTTCGTAGCGCCGGTTTAACATTATTAGACGACAAGGTTTTATTGTATCGATACAAACTTTGGGTGATGATCTGGCTGATGTGTTTTATTTTCCAGACCTGATCGGTATCTTTGAGCTCTATGTCAGCCAACCAGATTGCAGCGTCCTTAAGCTTGTACTTGTGTAATTGACTGGCGATGAGTTTGATTAGATGCCGGTACTGGTTTGCGGTTAAATCCCTGGCTTTACCGCAGCCGATGAGTAAGACGCGTTTTGACATCAGACCCTCAACATCATGCAGTAATAAGGTCTGATTTAGCTTTCCGGTAATATCGCCTCTTTTCAGCACGGTCTTGAGATAGCCTTTTGATGCGCTATCGAGTTGCTTTGCGGATTCGGTGAGCTTGTTCCCCTGATAGATGGCCAGCACGTGGCAGTCTGTTTTGTGTTTGGCGATATCGAGATTTTTAACCGAAATATTCATTTTTACTCCTGGGTGATTCCTGGGGGCGACTCCTGGCTAGCATCTGTCCAGGCTGGCTGTGACTTTAAGCTCAGTTAGCGCTAAACTCCACGTGGGTCTAATAAAATCAATTAGTCACCGCTATGGTAGTACAAACCTGAATGGAAACACAATTGCCTGAATCATGAACAAACGACACATCATCAACCGCTACCTGATCAAGGAGGTTGTCCTGACCTTTTTGGGGGTCACCACCGTATTGCTTTTAATTTTTGTTAGTGGGCAGCTGGTCAGTTTATATGGCCAGGCGGCCAGTGGCGGCATTCAGGCCTCAGCGGTGTTAAAAATCCTTGGCCTGAAAAGTATCGGGAATATGGTTTTTATCTTACCGTTATCGTTTTATATTGCGATTCTATTAGCATTTAGCCGCTTATATAAAGATAACGAAATGGTGGTATTAGCTGCCTGCGGTATTGGTCCCGGTGCGATATTGCGAAGTGTATTGAGTTTGGCGCTGATTTTTTCGCTTGTGATTGGGGCGCTGGCCTTGTTTTTGGCGCCCTGGGCCGAATCTCAAAGTGAGCTACTGTTCAAAAAACATGAAGATAGCAATGATGTGAAAACACTGGCCTCGGGTCGATTTAAGGAATTATCGAAAGGCGAGGGTGTTATTTATGTGCAGGAGTTTGATGACGATAGTCTCAAAATGAATCGGATCTTCATGCAACATCGTATAAACGATAAAAACTCTATTATTTCTGCTGAATCCGGGTATCGTAAGGATGATAAAGAGACGGGGGATCAGTTTTTAGTTCTTGAGAATGGACAACGTCTAGAAGGACCAATGGAAAATGGCCAAACGGCTGTAATTCGTTTTGCAATTCATGGTATTCGTCTTGAAAAAGAACCTGAGAAACAAGTTCAGCTTAGGCAAAAATCGGTGACCAGTGATGTGCTTTGGAGTCGAGGCCAGGATCGTGACTATGCCGAATTGCAGTGGCGAGTATCGGCCGCAATATCAGTCCTGATTTTAACCATACTGGCCGTCCCGTTGAGCAAGACATCGGCTCGTCAGGGTCGTTATGCTAAATTGGCGATAGCGTTGTTAATATTTATTATTTATAGCAACTTGTTAAGCGTCTCACGTGCCTGGTTGAATAAATCTGTGATCAGCGCCTACCTGGGATTGTGGTGGGTGCATGTGCTTGTATTGTTGTTAGCCATTATATTATTCGTTCGGTGGCGCCCGATACTCAGGCGTTTCTGGTTTGGGCGCACGACTTAATGGATATTCTGGATCGTTATATTGGCAAGACGATGATCATGGGCGTTCTTGCGGTCATGTTTGTGATGGTAACCCTGGATAGCTTAATCAGTTTTGCAGGTGAAACAAATAGTATTGGACGTGTTAATTACGGCGTATGGGATGCAATTATGTACATCGTACTGACCATCCCACAAAAAATTTACATCATGTTTCCAATGATTGCTTTATTGGGTACGATTCTCAGTATGGGTGTACTGGCAGGGAATAGTGAACTCATTGCCATACGTGCTGCGGGCGTATCCATTATACGTATAACCTATTCTGTATTAAAAACTGGTATTGTTTTGACGGCCTTTGTCATTGCTGTGGGTGAGTTTGTTGCACCACCTGCGGTGCAGTATGCCAAGTTGCAACGCGTAAACGCGATGGAAGCAAAGATAAGTTTAAATACCGACTACGGCTTGTGGGCGCGTGATGGCCGAAATTACATTCATATTCGTCGGGTTGAGAATGATGGGCGGTTAACAGGTATCAATATATATGCTTACGATGAGCAGCACAATTTGGTGCAAACATTGAGTTCGCCCTTTGCCGAGTATGAGAATGATCACTGGAAACTATACGATGTAATCGAGCGCAGTATATTTACTGATCGAATCGAAGAAAAATTCGTTGCCACGGTTCACTGGAAAAGTTTATTAAATCCTGAAGTGGTTGATGTGGTTTCTATTAGTCCTGATAATTTATCAATTATTAAATTACGCAGCTATATCGATTATTTAAAATCAAACAAACTGGACTCTGAAGAATATGAATTAACATTTTGGTCTAAACTCATTGCGCCGATTACTATTGCAGCGATGATTGTATTGGCAATTCCATTTGTGTTTGGTTCATTAAGAAACGTTGGTGCTGGGCAGCGGATTCTGGTTGGATTTTTAATTGGTCTGGGATTTTTTATATTTAACAAATTAATCGGCAATGCGGGTTTGGTGTATACCAATTATCCCTGGATAGTTGCTATTATTCCGACTCTGGTTGTGTTGGTGATTGGGGTGTTGCTGGTAAGACGTATTCGTTAAAAAATAATTAAATTTATTCACTGCTGTCCCATTAACAGTATATTGTCGCCTTAACTGGAGCAACGGCGAAATGGAAAGATCTTGAATCCGTATGCTACCGCACTTAAGATCCTTCCGCTTTGGTCTCCGTGCTTTGAAGCTCTTCGAGCATCATGCAGGATTCCTTACGCTTCGCTCCAGTTAAGATGACAAAATCATCGTAGTGTGTTTCATGTCTTTAATATAGACAAGTATCAATGCGGCCTTTATATTAGGTGAATATCTAACTAAATTCTAAATAGTTAATGAGACAGCAGTGAAATTTCTTATATCGGCCAATTAATTATTACTTTGGTACGTAAACAACTTTTGTTTTTGAAACCCGATCACGCCAGTTATCAGGGATGTGATCAAAAACCGTCCAGACAACCGCAACCGTAAACATTAGCCAGGCAGGAAGTTCGCTTAGAACTGGGATTTCACGGTAGTTTCCCGCTGCCTGGATGGCAAGAAACCAGTAAAACCACATTGGCAAACTTAGCAGGTAACGGATCAATGCCGTTTGCCAACTAACTGGCTGGTCGTCCCGGGTTAATAATCTTATATGCCATGCACGCATCCCCAGGGTCTGCCCGCCATGCGTCCAGAACCAGCCAAAAAAGACATAAAATACGAGTATGAAATAAATTGTTAGTAATGGATTAAACTCGGTCGAACCCTGGCCACCGCTAAACGGTAGGGTCAGTGTGCTGGCAACTATCGCCACAGCAAAACTTAATAGTCCATCGTAGACCATTGCTGCGCCGCGTCGAAATATACTGGCATGAGTGCTATTAATATTTTGCATTTTATTACTTGCTATCGTAGTCAGTCTTATGGTGAACTTAGACTTAATTCTAAAGCAACTGTGGTTAATTATAAATGAGTTTGATAGAAGATTTAGCAAACCATACCGGGGTGATGGCTGCAGGCGAATATGCATTTCGCGGTGACCGATTTAGTTATCAGGGGCAATTAACGGAAGAACTTGCACGCATGGCCTCAATTATGTGCCGCACGACCAGCATGGCCCTGCACATGCAGGTTGATATGTTGAAGCAAATGGGACGGGATTGTGGCTGCGCACCGGCACAGGGCTGGATGGTTAAAGGACAGAATTTTACCGTCTGTGTACGTGGTAATGTATTTTGTTTTGTTGAAAATCAATCGAATCAATTAAACAATGTCATGAAATTACTGGATGACCGTCTTCCACCGCAAAGCGGCGAGATGGTTTAAAATAGAACGAAGGTTGGCATATTATGGATAAACTGGAACAATTAATTAAAGTAGAGGGTGCTCTGGCGGCATTTGAGTTTGATCCCGGTGGTGAATTACGGGCATCATCAATTGCCGATCAGGCCAACATCGAAGACGATGTGCTGGAAATGTTATGCCATGTCTGTGTCGCCAACGGTGCGATTGCTACCATGCAGGCAAGAGGCTGGGAAAAGATGACTAAAATGGAAGGCTTTTATCCCATCCAGGGGTTTTCCTTAATAGGTTTTGAGTGGACTGTTATCGTTAATGATTGTTTCGGCGTAATCGTAGCAAACGATAAGGTTGATTATGATGGTACCTACGCCGTGCTGGATAAATCTTAATGCTTAAGCAGCTCATGGCGGAAGACGGTGTCATGGCGATATGCCAGTTTCGCGATGATGGCGCATTGGTCGAGGGTTATGGCATGCTGGACGATGCAATGCTACCAAAGCTGGCAAAATTTGCCCATGATTACAAACGTATGGTGCAGGGTAATGCCGATCAGTTGGCCATGTTTACCCAGATGAGTGGTTGGACCCCCCCCGGTGGCTGGTTAGTTCGTGGTTCGACCTGGTCAGTTTGCGGTGTTAGTAACTTAGTTTGTGTCATTGATCTACGTGAGACGGGTTTGAACAAAATAATGAAAGCTCTGCACGAAGCCTCGAGCTGGTAATTTCTAATCGCATCAACTTCTTAAGTTTCACCAGGCGTAGAAAATATCCTGTATCACAAAGGGTTTTTCCCTTATGAGAGTTTCCCTGTCTGGGTGTTTTTTAACGGTCTGCTAGCTGCCATCGGAGTGATCCAGTATCATTGGCATATCGGTTACTCCTTCTGGATGTGAATAAAAATGCTGCAATTGAGAGGTGGAATTGCCTTATCGCCGTTTCGGCGTGGCAAGTTGTTGGATAAAATGCATGAGTTAAATTCGGCGATCATGGATGTAACGGCTGAATATATTCACTTTGTTAAAACGAGCCAAAACCTGGAGGCTGACAAACGTTCACGCCTTGAGCAGTTGCTTGCCTATGAATCTTTAATTGAGCCAACACCTTCGGCCTCGACGACTATGATCGTGATGCCTCGGCTGGGTACGATTTCTCCCTGGTCATCCAAAGCGACGGATATAGCACATAACTGCGGTCTTAACATGGTGCAGAGAATAGAACGGGGTATCCAGTATTTTATTAGCTCAGAAAATCAACTAAGCAAGCAACAACAGTTAGATATGGCTCCGTTTATTCATGACCGCATGGTCGAAGTTGTTTTGACTGATTTAGCGGAAGCGAACATTCTTTTTAACGAGGCGCAACCCGCGCCTTATAAGTCAGTCGATATCATAAAGGGCGGTCGAGTTGCGTTGGCGCAGGCTAATCTGGACTGGGGCCTGGCCCTGGCCGATGATGAAATCGATTATCTGCTTGAAAGTTTTACCAAAATGGGACGCAATCCGAATGACATCGAGCTGATGATGTTTGCGCAGGCCAATTCTGAACACTGTCGGCATAAAATTTTCAATGCCGACTGGGTTATAGACGGCAAGCCGCAGGAGCGATCCCTGTTTAATATGATTCGTAATACGCATGCCTGTCATCCTGAGGGAATTTTGTCGGCCTATAAAGATAATGCGGCGGTAATGGTAGGGGTGAGTACCGATCGATTTATGCCGGATTCAAATTCACATGAATATAAATATTCTAATGAACCTGTCCATATTTTGATGAAGGTCGAAACGCATAATCATCCTACTGCGATTGCGCCTTTCCCCGGTGCGGCAACCGGATCCGGGGGTGAAATTCGCGATGAAGGGGCAACCGGACGTGGTTCTAAACCCAAGGCGGGTTTAAGTGGTTTTTCTGTTTCGAACCTGCAGTTAGATGCCTTACCTCAGGTCTGGGAGACCGATCACGGTCGGCCGACTCGCATCGTGTCGGCATTAGACATCATGCTGGAGGGACCCATTGGAGCCGCGGCCTTCAATAATGAATTTGGCCGTCCAAATATTTGCGGGTATTTTCGAACCTACGAAGAAAAAATCAACAGTGTTATTGATGATACTGGTCATTTCAACCGACAGGAAGTCCGTGGTTACCATAAGCCGATTATGCTTGCGGGCGGTCTTGGTAATATTCGTGGCGAACACATTGATCCAAAACCCGTGCCGGTCGGCGCAAAATTGATAGTGATTGGCGGTCCGGCGATGTTAATTGGTTTGGGCGGTGGGGCGGCATCTTCGATGGCAACCGGTTCGAGTCATGAGGATCTGGATTTTGCTTCTGTGCAGCGTGGCAATCCAGAGATGCAACGCCGTGCGCAAGAGGTTATTGATCAGTGTTGGCAGAATACGGAGCATAACCCCATCTTATGGATTCACGACGTTGGTGCCGGTGGCTTATCGAATGCGATGCCTGAACTGGTCCACGATAGTGAACGTGGCGGATTGTTTGAATTGCGTGAAGTGCCTAACGATGAGCCGAGCATGTCACCGATGGAAATCTGGTGCAATGAATCGCAGGAACGTTATGTGCTTGCGGTTGAGGCAAAAGATCTGGATAGATTCATTGAACTATGTGAACGCGAGCGTTGCCCTTATGCGGTATTAGGTGAAACCACCGAGAAACTCGATCTGGTGGTAACCGATAAGCAATTTAATAACACGCCGATTGATATGTCGTTGGATGTTTTACTGGGCAAGCCTCCGAAGATGAAACGCGATGTACAACATCAATCGGTGGCACAACAGGAGTTTAACGTCGCGAACATTGATTTAAATGATGCTCTTACACGGTTATTGCAATTGCCCACCATTGCGGCGAAACAGTTTCTAATTACCATCGGCGATCGAAGCGTGACCGGTATGGTAACGCGAGATCAGTTAGTTGGGCCCTGGCAGATTCCGGTTGCGGATGTGGCGGTGACCTCGGCCGGATTAAACACCTATTGTGGTGAAGCGATGGCGATTGGGGAGCGGGCTCCAATTGCGTTATTAGATCATGCCGCTTCGGCCAGAATGGCGGTGGCTGAGTCGATAACTAATATTGCTGCGGCGAATGTTGCCTCGATCTCTGATATAACATTATCGGCCAACTGGATGGCCCCGGCCGGTCATCCGGGTGAAGATGCGGGATTGTATGATGCCGTGCGAGCAGTGGGCATGGAGCTGTGTCCTGAACTAGGCATAGCGATACCGGTCGGGAAAGATTCGATGTCAATGAAAACGGTGTGGCAGGAAAAGGGTGAAGACACCAGCGTGACCGCGCCCTTATCATTAATTATCACGGCGTTTTCTCGAGTGCAGGATGTACGCAAAACCATAACGCCGGAATTGCGTACCGATAAAGGTGAAAGCTGTTTATTACTAATAGATCTCGGTCAACAACAAAATCGCCTGGGGGGGTCGTGCCTAACCCAGGTTTATAAATCAATTGGTACTCAGCCTGCCGATTTAGATAATCCAGAATTGTTAAAACATTTTTTTAGTGTCATCCAGGAACTTAACCAAAGAGATTTACTTCTAGCTTACCATGATCGATCCGATGGCGGTGCGATGATCAGCTTGCTGGAAATGGCCTTTGCAGGACATACCGGGCTGGATATTAATTTAGATATGTTCGATGGTAATAACATCGCGGGTTTGTTTAATGAAGAACTGGGTGCGGTCATCCAGATAAAAATGCAGGATTTGAAAATAGTCCAGTCACTCTTAAAAAGCCACCAACTGGATACCTTTACGCATCAGATTGCCACACTTAATGGCGATGACATGATTCGCTGCACTGAATCAGGCAAAACGATGTTAGAGGTTGCGCGAATGGAATTACAGCGGCAGTGGTGGTTAACAACCTATCAGATGCAGTCATTGCGGGATAATGCCGAGTGTGCTGCGCAGGAATATAATTCGATACTGGATAAAAACGATCCTGGATTGCATGTTGAGTTAAGCTTTGATCTCAAAGAAGATATATCGGCTCCGTACATCAATAAAGGTGTACGGCCGATGATGGCTGTTTTACGCGAGCAAGGTGTTAATGGTCATGTTGAAATGGCTGCGGCGTTTGATCGGGCAGGATTCAGCTGTACGGATGTGCATATGAGCGACCTGATTTCAGGTCGAGTCCAGCTCGATAATTTCAAAGGCCTGGTTGCATGCGGTGGTTTTTCATATGGCGATGTGCTTGGTGCAGGAGGGGGTTGGGCAAACTCAATTTTATTTAATGCGCGGGCACGTAATCAGTTTGAAACTTTTTTCCACCGTCAGGATACGTTTGCGCTAGGTGTTTGTAATGGCTGTCAAATGATGTCGCACTTGAAATCTCTCATCCCCGGTGCATCTCACTGGCCCAGATTTGTTCGTAATCTGTCAGAACAATTTGAAGCCCGCTTTGTATTAACGGAGATATCCAAATCCCCGTCAGTTTTGTTAAGCGGAATGGCGGGTTCACGTTTACCGATTGTTGTTGCCCATGGTGAGGGACGAGTTAAATTCGATAGTAGCAATGACAAAAAAACACTGTTAGCAAACCAGCAAATTAATTTGCGTTATATCGATAATCAAAATACCATTACCGAAATCTATCCACTCAATCCAAATGGCTCTGAGCAGGGTATTACCGGAGTGACCTCAGAAGACGGTCGCTTTACCATTATGATGCCTCATCCTGAACGTGTGTACCGAACCGTACAGCATAGCTGGCATCCCGATGACTGGCATGAAGACGGGCCGTGGATGCGCTTGTTCCGCAATGCACGCGTTTTCGTGAATTAACAGGCGAAAGAATATAATGTCGCTGGCACTCTCAATCTCTGGGCTACACAAAACCTATCCAAAAGGTATCGAGGCACTTAAAGGCGTTGATCTCGATGTTAATGAAGGCGATTTCTTTGCCCTGCTAGGCCCGAATGGGGCGGGTAAATCTACTACGATTGGGATTATCTGTTCACTGGTAAATAAAACATCCGGTCAGGTTAAGGTGTTTGATGTTGATATCGATTTTGATAGTGAAACCGCTAAAAGTTATATCGGTCTGGTGCCACAGGAATTTAATTTTAATCAGTTTGAACTGGTGGGTGAGATCCTGATCAATCAGGCGGGTTATTATGGGATCGATCGTAAGGCCGCAGCGAAACGAACCGAAAAATACCTGAAGCAGCTGGATTTATGGGGACGTCGTAAAGATATGGCTCGTGAACTCTCGGGTGGCATGAAACGTCGTCTGATGATTGCCCGTGCTCTGGTGCATGAACCCCGCTTGTTAATCCTGGATGAACCCACGGCCGGAGTAGATATAGAGATACGTCGCAGCATGTGGGCATTTTTGAAGACCATTAACGAACAGGGCACCACGATTATATTAACGACCCATTATCTGGAAGAGGCCGAAAATCTTTGTAAAAATATCGCGATCATAAATAATGGTGTAACGATTGAAAGTACGGATATGAAATCACTTCTAACCCAACTGCATGCCGAAACTTTTTTGATCAATACGGATGATACGTTTAAAGGCTTACCGGATTCTAATCAGTATATATTCAACCCGATTGATGACACGACATTTGAAGTGACGATAAACAAGGATCAGGATATGAACAGCCTGTTTACGCTGTTATCGAAAGAGGGTATTCGGGTTTTGAGTATGCGCAACAAAACCAATCGGCTGGAAGAGATGTTTATTCATATGGTTGAACAAGGACAGTTATGACCGTAAACGAACAATATGTGGCGTTTAAGACCATCGTAATTAAAGAGTTTATGCGGTTTATCCGCATCTGGGTGCAAACGGTCTTACCTGCGATGATTACCATGAGTTTGTATTTTGTTATTTTTGGTAACTTGATCGGTTCACAATTAGCACCGATACACGGTTATTCGTATGTGGATTACATCGTGCCGGGGATTATCTTGATGGCTATTATCAATAATTCCTATGCTAATGTGGTCTCTTCTTTTTTTAGTGCCAAATTTCAACGTCATATCGAAGAGATGCTGGTCTCGCCGATGCCCAATTATCTTATTTTATCAGGTTTTGTCGGTGGCGGGCTGATTCGTGGGCTGATAGTCGGTATCGGCGTGACCATAGT
>QILH01000109.1 GCA_003233255.1 Gammaproteobacteria bacterium
GCAGCAGTACGGCCACCGTCACGTCAATTAAAGCCGCCGACGTCGATTCGTCAACTAAATCGGCGTTTAATAAAGCCGTTAACACCATGAGGAATGGACGTGATGACTCGGGCATCAAGCAATTCCAGGCCATCATCCAGGCCCATCCCAATCTAGCATCGGTCTTTGTTAACATCGGGCTAATCCATTTAAAGCGCAAACGATACGAAAAGGCTGAAAAAAGTCTGCTGCAAGCAACCACATTACAACCCGCTGACCCGATCGGACAAACTCATCTGGGGCTTGTCTACCGCCATTTGGGTAAATTTAAAGAAGCCCAGCAAGCTTATGAGCAGGCATTAAAAAGCGATCCCAACTACTCATTCGCACATCTCAATGCTGGAATTTTATATGATATATACTTAAATGATCTGGCGCGGGCTTTGACTCACTACCAGCAATATCAGACACTCACCAATAATTCTGATAAAACAGTCGATAAATGGATTATCGACTTACAACGACGAGTAAAGAAAAATGGCTAACCTTTTTATAAACCCTGTGCTAAAAAATATGATCCTGTTGATTGCTGTATTTTCAATCAGTCCGGCATTGCAGGCTGTTGAAAAATTAGACATGGACGGCACGCGCATTCGTGGCAATCAGGAATTGCCCAAAGTGTTGTATATTGTGCCGTGGAAACAATCTGAGATCCCTGATTTGAGTCAGCCACCATTAGAGAGTTTAATCGATGAGGCCTTAACGCCTGTCGACCGAGAAGTGTTTCAGCGCAAGATTCGTTACTACGATGCCCTAAGCACACAAGAAGTAGGGAATAGTGAGAACTAGTCTGTAGTTCAAGCACTTAGATTCATGAGCTAATAACATTATTGAGACAACTCATACTATAATATGCATTAAAGACAGAATTCTTAACCGTGACGAACAAAAAACATCCATCCATTTTATTTTTTCAATTTAATCTGACCAGGCTCAGGAGGTCATATGTATAACGACGTTGTCAGCTTCTTTCAGGACGGCGGCAATTTCATGTATTTGATAATGCTTGTATTCGCTTTTGGTATCGCCATTGCTCTTGAACGTTACCTTTATCTTACCGTTGCCAAGGCCAATAACCGTCGCATGATGTCAAAAGTCATGCCGTTGCTACAGCGTGGCGATTACAAGGCGGCCTACGGTATGGCCAGTAAATCAAATCATGCCGTGAGTCGAATGCTCTCGCAGGGACTGTCCCGTTATAAATCGGCCAGCAATCGAGACGATATTGAGACGGCCATGGAAGAAAGCATGATGGAGGTAATCCCGCGATTGGAAAAACGCACTCACTATCTGGCCACCTTTGCCAACATTGCCACCCTGCTCGGCCTGCTTGGTACCATTCTGGGTCTGATCAAGGCCTTTACCGCCGTTGCCCAGGTAGACGCCTCGTTAAAAGCTGAAATACTGTCGACCAGTATTTCGGTCGCGATGAATACCACGGCGCTGGGTCTGATGGTGGCCATCCCGCTGTTGCTCATCCACACCGTATTAACCACCAAGACGACCGAAATCGTTGACAGTCTGGAAATGGCCACGGTTAAATTTATTAACCTGATGATGCAACGCAAAAGTATTAAAGACGCCAAATAAATGAGAAAACGTCGTAGTCGCACACGGCACAAAGAGGCCGTGGAGTTAAACATAACGGCCTTCATGAACTTGATGGTGGTACTGGTTCCGTTCCTGTTAATGACCGCGGTGTTCTCGCAGTTGTCAATAATTGAACTAAACCTGCCCAGTTTAGGCGACGCGAAGAAAAACAAAAAAGATAAACCAGCTTTTAACTTGCAGATTACCATCCGCAAAAATGCCCTGGTGGTTGCTGACAACAAAGGTGGATTGATTAAACGTATCCCCAATATTAAAAGTGGACACAACTATCGACAACTAACAACCACCCTTAAACAGATTAAGTCACGTTTCCCCGACAAAAAGAACGCTTCCGTATTAGCCGAGCAAAATACTGAGTACAATGCTCTGGTTCAGACCATGGATGCGGTACGCATGTATCTGGCGGTCATTGATGGGGAAATTGTACAAGCTGAACTATTCCCTGAAATTTCAATCGGTGATGCACACAGGTAGGTATGATGAAAGAATCCCGTCGCGCATTACGAATGATACGTCACCACTCCCGCAAAAAATGCGTGAGTTTAAACATGGTGTCGTTAATGGATATTTTCACTATCCTGGTTTTCTTTTTACTGGTCAGCGCTTCGGATCAGGAAAGCTTACCGAGCATGAAAGACATCAAATTACCGGAAGCCTATTCGGAACAGAAGCCGAAAGGAAATATTGTCATCCTGGTGAGCGGCAAAGACATTATGTTATCCGGCAAAGTTGTTGCCGATGCGCGGGTTGCCATTCGCAGTCGAAACTCGATCATTCCCGAGCTTGCACGACAATTAGATGCCGAAGCAAAACGTCGAATCACACGCCGCGCCGATGAGAAAAAAGTTAAGAAGCGCGGCATTACCATCATGGGCGATAAAAAGATTCCCTATGTGTTGTTGAAAAAAATCATGCTCACCAGTGCCAGCTCTGATTTTACCAATATCTCACTTGCTATTGCGCAAAAGAACCCTGCCATGGATGAAGGGAACTAACGGATGGCCTATACCGCACTCTGGCAAGATACCCTCCCCTGGTCGGATTCCGAACGGGATCGCAAACTGGTTGGTTATATATTTATTGCGTTTGCAGTGACCACGGTATTATTTCTGATATTGAAATTTCTGCCCACGATGGAAGAAGATGAGAAAAAACTTGAAGAAGTTGCACCTCGATTAGCAAAATTAATCATTGAAAAAAAGGCTCGGCCCAAACCTGTTCCGAAACCAAGGGCAAAAAAGAAAGATAAGCCGAAGCCCAAGGAGAAACCGAAGGAAAAGCCCAAACCAAAAGCCAAGGAAAAACCGAAGCCCAAACCCAAGGCGAAACCCAAACCTAAGCCAAAGGTTGATCGCGCCGCGCAGGCTCGAAAGAAAGCCGAGAAACATTTTAGTGCAATTGAAGATGCGCTGGCCGACCTGCGTGAATTTGATGTCGCGTCACTTGATAAAAACAAACCGGTCACCAGCGGCTCGACCCAAAGCACCGCCAAAGATAACACCACGGCGATCATCGCTTCACGTGCAGCCCAAAGCAGTGGAGGGATCAATACCAGTAGCCTGAGTCGTGCCACCGGTAGCGGGGGTAGTCTACGAGGCCGTTCGACAACCAATGTGAGAAGTTCAATAGGGTCTGGAGGGGCTAAACGCGGTTCACGCACTGGCGGCGCAGGCGGTAAAAGTAGTCGTCCTTACGAAGAAATTGAACTCGTTTTTCAGAAAAATAAGGGCCGCATCTTCAGTTTGTATAACCGCGCATTACGTAAAGATCCATCTTTACAGGGCAAGATCGTGCTTGAACTCACCATTCTGCCAAATGGCAAAGTCTCGAAGGTTCGAATCGTCTCCAGTGAACTCAATAATGCCACCCTGGAAAGTAAACTCATCCGAACCGTCAAAGGCTTTCGCTTTAAGGCCCGAACTAATGTCGACACACTCGTGGTGAGATATCCAATCGACTTTTTGCCCAGTTAGAAAATGTTCGACTGAGGTATTCACCTTAATCTAAGCAACCGCCAGCAGACAATCTATTTACCGTTCAGCTATCAACATAGATATCGCCTGAGCATTAATCTATATTAGAAATCCATTATATTTAAATATTTCAATACGTTGCTAAGACCGAGAGATCGGAAAAAAATATGACTTTAGCCTCAATCAACGCCTAGTTTTTGATCAGATTGATGGCCTTACCGCTCATATTGGATTACAATTAAACCTTGACTCTACTGGTCAGGTTGTATTTGGCTAAATGGATTCGGTGGCAAGGTAGTAGGATCATTCTCGTACGAACTAATGAGAATAATAACAAACGTAACAAGTGCGTGCAGTGTGAATACACTCACAACTTGGACAAAAATTAAAGACTATGCTTAGCTAAGGTCTGTAGGTGTTACGTTTTCGGCCGACTATAACTATAGAGAAAACAAGGATATATCCTTACTTTAACTAATGAGTTTGGAGGGTCCTTATTCCGTGTTAAAATATGGTGATAGAGAGATGAGTGGCGCTAGAGAATATTTGCAGGTCAAGTTTTTAAGGACGCTGGAGCCGTTAGGTTCGTTAAGCATTGATAAACTTGAAGAAATTGCGAACAAATCCCGTGTAGAAGAACTTCCGCCTGGTCGTGTTGTATTTCGTCAGGGCGAAAAAGACTCGCGTTCAACCTATCTGCTATCCGGCTCACTCGAATTACAGGTCACGGGTAACCCGCGTACTGAAGTATTAAAAGCAAAAACAGCCGATTCTCGTTACCCCATTGCCCAGGAATGGCCCCGCCCCAGTACCTGCCGTTGCAAAACCAATGTCGTCTTACTGCACATCGACAGCGACTTACTTGAAATTTTATTAAGTAACGACCCTTCTGGCACCTATGAAGTCACCGAAATAGGGGTTCATGAAGATCCCGAAAGTGACTGGATGCTCAAATTTCTACAATCTCCCGCTTTCCTGCAGTTACCGACCGCAAACATTCAGGCTATCCTGGTCAAACTTGAAGAAGTACCGGTCAAGGCTGGAGACGTCATCATCAAGCAAGGCTCGGTGGATGACTATTACTATATAGTGAAGCTAGGCAAATGCAGTGTCTCACGCCGCCCTGCCCCCAAAACCGACGAAATTCGCCTCGCCATTTTAGGCCCAGGTGATGGCTTCGGTGAAGAAGCCCTGATTACCAATGGCAAGCGTAATGCTACCGTTACCGCAAAAGAAACCGGCGTTTTGATGCGCCTGGGTAAAGCTGACTTCCATGAGCTGTTAGTGACCCCCATGCTGCGCGAAATCGATCACACCACCATGATGAGCAAGGTCAAGGCGGGAGCCGCACTGCTGGACGTCAGAACCAACAAAGAATTTAATAACAATGGCATCCAGGGCGCTCAAAATATCCCCTTATCAATGATGCGCATCAAATCGAAAGATCTGAATTCCACTCGGGAACATATCGTCTACTGTAACGACAGTTCCCAAAGTCGTGCCGCCGCATTTTTGCTAGCACAACAAAGTCTGGATGTTTTCGTTTTAAAAGGCGGTCTTAGCAAACAGAATAAACCCTTTAGCCCGGTGACAACGGCCAAAACCAGTTCTCCAGCCACACCCACTGCTCCAGTCGCAATAGAAAATACAAAACCGGCCCCCAGCACTGTTGCACTGCCTGAATTGAATGACAAGGCCTATACCGAACACAAACAACATGCCGAACAATCGGCCAAGAAAGCAAGCAATGCCGAATCAAACCGCAAATTGGTGGGTAACAAAACTGATAAATTACACGAACAATCTAATGCCCTGCTCGCCCAGGCCGATCGTCTGGCAAACAAGACCGCTATTGCAGAACAGGAACGCCAGAAAACTCAGGCAGAAATTGATGCATTAAAACAGGAAGCATTAGAACAACGTGAAAAAATCCTTGCCTCAGCGAAAAATGAAGTCGCAAAAGGCAAAGAGCTGGCCCGCCAGCAGGAACTTGAAACCAATAAAATCCGTGAAGAAGCTGAACTGGCCCGTAGACGCGCGGAAGAAGAATTGGCAAAAATCAAGGCCGAATCACAATCCGTTGAGCAAAAACAATCCGAGCTTGATGCCGAATTAAAACGCGCTGAGATTGAAAAACAACAGGCCGAACGCGCCGCAGATGTCGCCAGACTGATGGCCCAGCAGGAAGCCGAAACGGTACGAGCCGAAGCAGAAGCCGTTAAGCAAAAAGCCTTCAAAGAAGCCGAACATATTCGTAGCGAACTCGAAGCGCGCAAAACAAAAATGCTTGCCGAAGAAAAGCGACATCAGGAAACCGCATTGAATGAAGCCCGTCGTAAAGCGGAACTGTCGGTTGCTGAAGCCTCTAAAGCCGCTGAAGAAGCTCGCCGCCAGGCCTCGCTGGAAGCAGAAGCCATTCGTAGGCAGGCCCTCAAAGAAGCTGAAAGCATACGCATGCAAATGGAACGCGAAAAGCAGAGTGCGGCAGAGCAGGCCGCTCGCTATAAAGCTGAAGAAGAACTCAAGCGCCAGGAAATAGAACAGGAGCGTCAAAAAACCCTCGAATCGGCTCGCATCCAGGCTGAAACCGAAGCGGAAGTCATCCGTCAAAAGGCCATCCAGGAAGCTCAAATTCAGGCTCGAGAAGAAGCGCGTCGCAACGCCGAAGTCGAAGCTCAGGAGATTCGTCAGAAGACCATCAAACAGGCCCATCAGGAAGCCCGTGAAGAAGCACATCGTCTGGCC
This sequence comes from Gammaproteobacteria bacterium, assembly GCA_003233255.1. Lineage (GTDB taxonomy): Bacteria > Pseudomonadota > Gammaproteobacteria > UBA6429 > Thiohalophilaceae > SZUA-24. The sequence continues at coordinate 6,369 of QILH01000109.1, forward strand.
GAAGCTGAAGCGAGAGACATGCGCCAACAAACTCTTCAGCAGCTAAAACTTGAGCGTGAGCAAGCCATCCGGGTTGCCGAACTGGAAGCCGAAGCGATTCGCAAGCAAACCATTGAAGAAGTATCCCGTAAAGCCATGGAAACCGCACAACTTGAGGCCGATGCTATTCGCCGTGCGGCCATTGAGGAAGCGAGCCGCTTACGCGCTGAAATGGAAGAAACCCGCCAGTTAGTTGAATCCGAAGCCGCACGTGCTCGCAGCCGTATTGAGCAGGAATCGGCCGAACTTCTAGCGAATCAGGAAACGGCTCGTACCGAATCTGCACGCGAAGCAGCAGTAATGGCCGCTCAGAAAGTCGAACGCCGTGCGTTTGAACTTGAGGCTGAACAAGAAGCGAGACAACAAAGCTTACAATTAGAAGAACAGAGAATTGCCGAACAACAGGCCCGCATTGCCGCCCAGGTTGAACAACAACGTCAGGCCGAACAACAGCGTCAAGTCGAAGCTAGACGTTTACAGCAGGCCAATGATCAGGCTCGACGTCAATCTGACCAGCGCTCATTGAAGGCCCAGCAAATGGCTAAATCCTTACGCACCAAGCTGGATAAACATGAATCGGCTCTTCAGGAAGATGATTACAATACCAATATGGGACGGGGACTTAAATTAGCCAAGGCCAAATTACACGTCGTCAAAGATAAAACGATTTTAGAAGGTGAAGAAGATATCTTCATCTTTAAAGCACCATCAGCCCGTCCGCCTAGCCGTGAAGAAGCTGAAAAATTATTGCAACAAGCTGAAGTGCAATTAGCCAGGCAGTCACGTAATGAATTGCCCTCATTTGATCTGGATTATGCGGACGAGGAGTCCGATGAGTTAGTGATCGATCAGGAATCCGAATTCAGCGATTCAATTTTACTTGAACTGGATAACATAACCGCCAATTCGGCGCCCGCTCCGAAACCCCGGTCTTCCGTCGAAGACGATCATTTTGGCCCCATCAAGGACGCGGTTGCCGATAGTGGCAAACATGGCCGTAAACGTAGCTCACTCATTGCCCTGGCGGCAAGTGTGGTCGTCATGGTGACTATCAGCGTGGTCGCCATCACCCAACCAACCTATCTCGAAGTCGAACAAGTTGCCACCGTATCGGAGCAACAACAACCTACACGAGGTTTAGCGGCCATTCGAGCACGTACGGGGAATAATAAAACCATCCTGGAAGATAAAATAAAATCTGAAGCCGAAGATGACTTTAACAAGATGTTATCGAAATGGCGCAAACAGAAATAATAACGGCACCGTAAAAAACAGCAAAATTCTAGCGTAGATTAATTATCGCAGAACTCTCACCCTGGTTGCTTTTCACATATTGAAAAATCACCGCCTTTAACGGGCAGTCGTCTTTATCGGTAATCACGACTGTCCAGCGGCCCAACATCGACTTATCCAGTTTATTGAATGAAAACACGCGCCAACGAGGCCCTTGCACCCGAAATACCTTTTCTTTTACCACTCGGCCTTCATACTCCCAACGATGCTTAACGGTCTGTCCTTGCAGATGACGTAAATCGCTGAAGAAATAGAGTTGCGCGAATTTATTTTCCAGAATAAGAACTCGATCAATGGGTTCTCGATCATCAATTTGTGTGGTAAACATGGCTCTCGCAATCTGGCCGCTCATCGGCTCACAAACACTGCCCTCAACCTGGGCTGACAAGGCCATAGTTAGACCAAAACATAGCAAGAATAATCTGGAAGTTGGCATCGCGTGGTTTATCTCAAAAATTCCTAAAAAGCTAGCTGTTTGCAACACTACTAAGTATACCTGTTTTCAGCTCGAAGTCTTGCCTGAATAAAATCACCATGGCTTATATACAGCAACTCGGCAACCTTACGGATCAGATGCTCCTCATACTTATCCTTGTTTTCGTCGGCCAGCGCAATACACCACATCGCAAAAATGATATTTCTTTTTAATGTTTGATCTTTGCGTTTATTTATAATGCTCGTTATTTCCTGCAAAGATACCAGCTTATCCTGTCTTTCTCTGGCAAGTTGCAATAAGGTCTCAGACTGTTCAGAAGATATATGAAATAGTTCCTGTAGCGAACTTACCAGCTGCTGAATTTCATCTTCGTCAACGTGATGGTCAGCCATCATGGCTTCAACGAGTAAAACAGCCGCCGCATGCTGGATAATATCATCGTTCAAAGCATCATCGGCATTCACCTCACCGAGCGATTCAAAAAATATTTTAAGCTTGATCAACATCACTATTCCTCATAATACTCTACCTAAATACCAGACCGAGAAGGCAATTGCAGCCAGCGCACTTAACGCCCCCAACAGTAGCCGTCGTTTATCCCCCTGCTGAAATAAAATAGATTGTTTCATATTTGACGCAGGCTCAGTCTGGCTCAATAAATTTTTCCATTGGCTTTGAATAGCGGGCATAACCACTTTATTTTTTTGTTGCTCCGCGATGTTTTTTAGATCCGTAAAATCACACACATCCTCAGGTTTACCCTTTGGAAACCGACTGCCTTTGGCAAACACAACCAATCGAGCAATGGGAGTATCCGGCATAACAGCTTGCAGTGCCTGTAAATCTGTTTCCTGTTGATGCAATGGATTGGGAAATTTGTAACTACGATGGCCCACGACCTGAGTCCATTGATCGATTTTCTCTGCAGCGAATATATTGCCGCGAAAAGGTTTTATGGTCACTAATAATAACCCATCTGCCTGTAAAATAAGTTGTTCAATGTAGATCACATCTCCCAGACCATCGGGAATATAAATATTTCTCAATTTTTGCAAGCCAATCCGTTTTAACAAACGACTCAGGCTCCAATGCGCCAACAGTTGTTGCATTGGTGACCAGCTGAAAAACAGCACCAGCGCAATCAGTACCGCCAGTACAACCCCCGGTATAACGGGATGCTGGTTATTGAAAAATTCGTTTATAAATTCCATATCGATTCTAAGTATTAATAGCTCATGTTGTTCTTACAATTTGTCACAAACTTGTTCATATCTTGTGCTTATTTGAGATATTATGCTGTGATTCGGTAAATACAACCATGCTAGAATCGAGAGCATGGATCAAGTCGCAATTGATAAAAAAGTAGAACAAGCCGAAAATATTGTACAGACCTATGGTGAGTTACTTGCCCGCCTGAAACATGTCAATACGGCTCTGTCGGCATCGTTGTTGCCTGCGAGTAAAGATGAAATTAAACAATCTATTCAAACCCTGATCTGGGAACTGAGTGATGTCAGCGATGAGGCTCGCAAGGAGGCCCTGAATGGCCTGGTACAGGCTTACGTCTATTTAGAGCAATTCTTACCGGATGATAAGGTTGAAGTGCTTGCCCGTGGTCAGGCGGCCATCCAGTCTGCGGATCCCGAACACGAAGACTGGCTCTATGCCGATGAAGCCAATAACATCGTTACCCAGATCAAAGTGGCGATGGAAAATGCGGTCGAGGATATGCGCATTTACATAGAACCTGGACACAAATAATCCTGTCGACTCACAATATGATACCTCAATGATGATGAATCAGTGTATACACAATCCCTTCTAGAACCGTTCTAACAACGAGATAGACAAAGATATCAACGCCGTTAAAGTGCGCCCCGTGACGACGCACATTCCTGGCCGATTCAGGCGGTGAATAAACCCTGCACCGACTTTTGACCGATTCATTGACATAGTATCGGTCACAATCATTCTGCTGGAATTGAGCCGTAGATTTTGATGGACTGGATTGCGGTTCGGGTGATCTCGGCTGATGAGCACAACCTGAGAAAAATAAGCCTATAAGCAGAATAACCGGAATGGATTTAATTGACAGTCGCATTACGGCATAGTAGCCAAGCAAACTGAACCTGTACTGAATACACTAATGCCCGTTATTTTTTCTTTTTCGCATCGGTTTTCATTTTTTTAATCAGCTTCGGCAAAACATCAAAATCAATCGCAAAGATTCGCACCGGATCACGCTTGCCCTTGACCCTGATTTTCTGTTCCTGATCTTTCCAGTATTCTTTGGGGAAATGTCGATAAGCCGATTCACTTAAAACGATATCCTTGCCCAGCATTTTGGTCGCACTTTCCAGTCGAAAGGCAACATTAACCGCATCGCCCATGGCCGAATTGTCGACGCCGGTAGAAACGGATGCCGCGCCGGTGTTAATTCCAACGCCAATATGCAATTTTTCAGTTAGTTCGGTGAAATCTTTATTTAACTGTTCGGTCACTTCGCTGATGCGTACCGCCGCCTGAAGTGCGCTGACAATGGTAGAGACTTCATCTTCGTCGGCTTCCCAGCGCGCAAAGACACAATCGCCAATAAATTTGTCGACTATCCCGTTTTCTTTCAAAATGACATCGCTAACCTGATTAAACCAGGTGTTCATCATTCGGGTTAACGAACGAATTGGGATTTGTTCTGACATTGAAGTAAAGCCACGAATATCGGCCACAATGATGGTGATTTTTTTGATCTCCGGGGTGTCATGAACAATGGTGTCTTCCATCACCATGGTGTCTTCTTCGGCCTGTACCGTCACCTCCTGTTCAAACAGAAAATCAATCCCTCCAATGGTAATCTTGTCGCCATGTTTTAACAGTTTGGGCATGGTGACACGCTGTTGGTTAACATAACTGCCATTGGAGCTACCACCATCAATCAGATAATAATCACCATGGCCGATACGCCGAATCATGGCGTGATTTCGAGATACCATCAAATCCGCCAGAACAATATCACTGTTCTTGTCACGCCCAACGGTCAGCACCGTCTTGCATGGAATAATTTTATCAAAGTCTTCTGCTGTGTAACTTAACGAGGCCGACACTTGATTCACCTGATGGTTACTAAAACACGTTTTATTATTATTATGTCGATAATACCAACGAATACTACGTTACCTGTAATTAACGACACGTACCTGCTTATTAGCGTTCATTATTAGAAAAATTAAAGTCAAACTATTTAATAGCGAGCACTAAATTACTCAACCTTACTAATAATATACTATGCGCATTGTTCAACAATACCTTTATTGGCTGTGGTGCGATTAACTGAACGCAGAAGTTTCACGGTGTTAGCGGCGCGCATACCGCACAGGATAATCTCATAATCCCTGGACTCCGAACCCGCTGGATCCCGCTCAAAATCCGTTATTTCGCCATAGTGTGCTTTTACGTAATCGTCTATCGCCTGCTCGTTTTTCGGTTTAGCAATGAATTCAGAGACGGTTTTGGCGATTCTAAATAACCAGGCCTGGGCAAAGACATTGCCCTGTCGTAGCCGCTCACTATTGTCATCAAGCCCCAGATCATCCATATACAGGCGTCGACTGCGGCGCAGTTGGCGATACAGAACGGTAAAGGTATAGGCGGAAATAGCGGCGCTGCAATCGACCCCGATGAAGCGAAATACAGGGCGTTCCTCATCTTTGCGAGAGATATAGGCCCGGCACTCAAAGGCCTGGGCAATCAGTTCAGAGAGCGCGACAGCCCAATAAGGCGGGTTAAAATAGCCCCCACTGTGTGCTGAGGCCTCCTGGATCTCGCTGCTGCGTACATCCTCTTCCTTAATCTCGTACTTGCGCATTAAAGCCTGCGCCTGGCGCAAAGCGGCTGCGGCCTCATTTGGGTTTCCCGATTCAGAGAGGCGCAAACACTTATGAATTTTGTCAATTATTTTTAATCTATCCATGCTTATTTGTCGTAAAAAGCCACTTATGGTTCGATTTAAAAAGAATTTGCCTGTTTAATAGGCAATTACTCAATATCACTCTATCAGAATATGCTCCAGGTTCCTACGCCAAGTGTGTGTATTTATTATAATTTTACAAATTTTACCTAGATAAATTAGTGCCTTTTAACCTGATTATAATAACAAGCGTGTATATCCCAAATGTGAACTATGCCTCACTGCCTATATTGATTAGTCTAACAATACAGATTGATAATTAAGCCCGCTCATATATGGTATTTACACCGTGAATAACATCGCCACACCTCCTGAGGTTCGACATGACGAGATTCGTCAGATGGCCGAAGATGTCCATCTACCCGCGCCACTCTCTGAGTCTAGGCGCAATGACCTGTTCACGGAAGCCAGCCAGCAGCTAAAGTCGAATAATGCGGTACTGGTCGCACACTATTACACCGATGCCCACCTGCAACGCCTGGCTGAAGAAAGCGGTGGTTTTGTCTCCGATTCTCTGGATATGGCTCGTTTTGGCCATGAACACCCCGCTTCGACTCTGGTCGTCGCAGGTGTGCGTTTTATGGGGGAAACCGCCAAAATCCTGAATCCGGAGAAACAGATCTTAATGCCTGAACTCGCTGCCGAGTGCTCGCTGGATCTGAGTTGCCCCAGCGATGAATTTGCTCAATTCTGCGACGCCCATCCAGATCGCACTGTAGTGGTCTATGCCAATACCAGTGCAGCCGTCAAAGCGCGGGCCGACTGGGTCGTCACCTCAAGCATCGCCGCCGAAGTGGTTGCTCACTTACATCAACAGGGTAAAAAGATCATCTGGGCACCGGATAAATATCTCGGCGATTACGTACAGACCATCACCGGCGCCGACCTGCTGATGTGGCAAGGCAGCTGTGTGGTGCATGAAAAATTCAAGGCCCATGCCCTGTCGAATTTAATGAGTAAACACCCCGAAGCCGCCGTGTTGGTTCATCCTGAATCCCCGGCTGACATCATAGAACTCGCCGACGAGGTCGGCTCAACGACCGCATTAATCAAGGCCGCCGAACGACTCGACAACCCAAGTTTCATCGTCGCGACGGATAATGGTATTTTTTATAAAATGCAACAGGTCGCGCCGAATAAAACCTTTTACGAAGCCCCCAATGCTGGCATCAGCGCCACCTGTGAAAGCTGTGCGCATTGTCCGTGGATGGCGATGAACACTCTGGAAAGTCTTATTCATTGTCTGAAGGCAAATGATCGCAGTGCCTACGAAGTGCATGTGGATCCAGCCATTTCCGAACAGGCGATGGTATCATTGCGACGCATGATGGATTTTTCTGCGGCAACGCGGAACCATATTGCCCGTTAAATCTTTGCCTTTTGCTGGCTTGATTCTTTCATAATATCAGTTATTTGCTATATATTGATTAATAACAGCAGATATATCACCTTTTTTGAAGCACAGTATTCACTTACCAATGCCTCTCCTGAATTTATACAATCGAATGCATGCCCTGCTATACCGCCGGTAATACATAAAAGAACACCGCCATAAACTGACAGGCCGCACCCAGCAAAACAAAGACATGAAAGATGGCATGATTCAATTTGATTCTTTTAATACTGTATAAAATGGCACCCACAGTATACGCCACCCCACCGGCCACCAGCCAGGTCAAACCTTCCACGGCTAAATTATTCATCAATGGCTCAATCGCAAACACGATCAACCAGCCCATGAAGACATACATCAACGTCGACAAAATTTTGAATCGCCCGGTATAAAAAAGCTTTAAAATAATTCCGGTAAACGCCATGCCCCAGGTGATCCCAAACAATACCCACCCGACCGTGCCATGCAAAGTCACCAGCGTAAATGGAGTGTAAGTTCCGGCAATGAGTACATAAATCGCCGCATGATCAAAAACTCGTAAGCGTTTTCGTAAAGCCGGTTGTTTGGCACGATGGTAAATCGTCGACGCCGCAAACACGATCATCAGGCTGGCGCCATAAAGACTAAAACTCACGATGTGCCAGACGGTGCCGTCCAGACTGGCATAAACGATTAAAAGAATTGTTGCGATAATACTGAGCAAAAAACCAATAGCATGGGAGCCGATGTTAATACTTTCTTCTAATGGCGAGTAAAATTTTACGCCGTCTATCTCTTTCATTAAATGTATACCTTCACTCGCTACAAATAAGCCGCTAGGGTAAAGCCTTCTAGTGACAATTACATCCTTCATATTTAGCTGGAGAGATCACCTAAACCAAAACGCAAGTCATTTTTTGTGAAAAAATCTCAGATATTGATTTTGGAATGGTGCCAATGCCTGAACCAGGTTAATCTAAACATCGCCATATAATGGAGGATATACCAGACAATACGATAGTTTATGTTGATAATATCCTACGATACCAATATAGGAAAATTTTTCAGGATCTTACAGATTGACTTCGTTCATACTACCTAAGCCTCAATCTAAGCAGGTGCTGATGATAATTCACCCCTTCGGTATTTAGCATCACTTTGTCAATCAGGAGTTTTTGAGTACTGATGCGCAAGCTTTTCAGAGAAACAAACCAGATAAACGATCTCAGACAAAGAATTTTCGGCTAACCAGCTACGAATTTCCGTCACGACGATGTTGCAGGCTTTTCAATTGGGAATCGATAAGCACCGCAACTAATAGCGGGGAAAGCGATGGATGTGACACCATGTTTTTTTGCCAGTTTGAGTGACTCGAGATAACAGGAACCAAGCAACGCCGCCTCATTCTTATCTCCGCCATACCATACTGGCCCGACCGTATGAATTACGTATTTAACCGATAAATTATAACAGCGGGTCATTTTAGCAAAACCCGTTTCACACCCACCCAGGGTGCGGCATTCCGCAAACAATCGGGGGCCTACCGCACGATGGATGGCGCCATCGACACCGCCACCACCGCATAAGGCATTATTTGCGGCGTTGACGATCGCATCGACATTCAACTGTGTGATATCGGTTTGTATTACCTTAATATTCATTCCACTAAATTATATATGTAAGTAGATGTCATATTAGAAACTGCATTTCCATTTTTGGTAGTAATCGAACGATACAAGCTCCTTAATTAGACTGTTGAGTGCATTTCCACCACCATACATTTCTACCAGAGATTCGAACGAGATTATTTTACACTTTGACGAAACACCAGGACGACCCGATGTATTCCATTTATCCAATACTTTAGCTCGGCAAGTAAGAGCCCAGTTCACACTAACAATATACGGAGTGTTTTTGTGATTTATAAAAAGCTC
>QILH01000325.1 GCA_003233255.1 Gammaproteobacteria bacterium
ACCTCGGCTTCAACTTCGGGGGTTTGTAAAACACCGGGCCAGCGCATGACTTCAAGCGGGCTGACAGCGCGAGTCTGTTGAAAATAATTATCGATTTGCTTGCTGGCGGCGGCCAGTTTCTGAATCAGCTTGTCATCCAGTTGAATATCGTCGGCACTCATTTGCTGGGGCTGGTAACGCACCGTGCAATCAATCTTGCCGCGGCTTAATCCCTTTTGAATGCCGTCGCGTAATTTGGTTTCTATCACTCGGATCTCTTCCGGCAGCCGCAACGACACATCCAGATAGCGATGATTTACGGAACGCAATTCGAGGGTCAACACCCCCCATGCCTCAGCACTTTCCTGACGCGCAAAGGCAGTCATACTTCTAATCATTTTTCACCTTTTTTTCCGCTAAACGTTAATATTTGCAACAGAGTAGCCGACTTAAATAGGTGTCACAACACTCCCTTTGGAGATTTTGTGTGATAAGCTTATTAGCATAAGTGAATACTTAATTTAACCAACAGCGATACCCAAACCAGAATTTAAGCATGGCCATTCCTGAAAACGCACTCCCACCCGGCACTCAACTTGATGAGTTTACCATCGAGCATGTCCTCGGCGGCGGCGGTTTCAGTATTGTCTATCTCGCCACAGCGAATGGGGGTGGGGATGCTGTGGTCATTAAAGAATACATGCCCAGCAGTATGGCCATTCGCAATGAAAATCTGTCCGTAATCCCGGCCTCTGAAGAACTTACCGACCGATTCGCCCATGGACGTCGGTTGTTTTTCCAGGAAGCCAGCACCCTGACCACCTTAAAACACCCCAATATCGTCAATGTGATCAATTTTTTCCGTGATAACGGTACTGTTTATATGGTTATGAGCTATGAGGAAGGCGCCAACCTACAGGCTTATATAAGGAAACATAATGGCAATCTGAGCGAGGAATTTGTGTTCGCGGTGTTTTTACCGCTGTTAGATGGCCTGCAAACGATCCACAGCAAAGGTCTGCTCCATCTGGACATCAAACCCAGTAACATCCACCTGCGCCAGGGAGCCAACCCCTTATTATTAGACTTCGGTGCGGTACATGAAATGATGCAAACTCGGCAGTTTCAACCCAACCAGGTAATCACGCCGGGCTTTTCCCCCATCGAGCAGCTCGATCCAGGTGGTTATGTTGGACCGTGGACGGATATTTACGCCATCGGTGCCACCATGCGCGCCTGTATAGAAGGGGTATCTCCACCTAATTCACCTGCGAGACGCGAAAAAGATGAGCTGCGTCCGGCGGTAAGTGCGTTTAAGAAAAAGTATGCGGCGCATTTGCTTGAAGCTGTCGACTGGGCGATGGAAGTGGATCCATTGCTACGACCACAATCGGTCGAGAGCCTGGTCGATGCCTTGAACGGCAAAAAAATTCAATCTAAAAAATCGTTGTTCAGGTTTTAATAATGCAATACGTCATAGGCAAAAGCAGTCGACTCGGCAACCGGGCCATCAACCAGGATCGAATCGCCGCCCTGGAACGGGACAACACGGTGATGTTGGTACTGGGCGATGGCCTGGGCGGTCGGGTTGGTGGCGAAATCGCAGCACAGGTGTTGATTGATACGGTGGCCAGTGAATTTCAGGCCGCGACGTTACCCATTCAGGATCCGAAAAAATTCTTAACCAGTAGCTTACATCGTGCACACTTTGGTGTGATTGACGAAGGTATGAAAAAAAATCCGCCGCTCAATCCGGGTACCACGGCCGTATTATGCCTGATCCAGGACGGTCAGGCCTGGTGGGCGCACGTCGGGGACAGTCGTTTATATCTGTTCCGCGGCAGTGTGCCCATTTACCGAACCAAGGATCATTCCTATGTCGAAAAGTTATATCAGAAGGGTGAGATCAGTTATGACAAGCGCGCCTCACATCCGTTGCGCAACTACATGACGCGCTGCATTGGTCTCAGCGAAGGAGTTCCCGAGGTCACCGTAAGTAACGCGGTGGCGTTGCACGCGGGCGATGTTCTGATGTTATGTTCGGACGGCCTGTGGGAACCGCTCGAAGAAATGGAAATCGGCTCGAAAATAATGGATGGGCGAATAGAAGATGCGCTGGATCTGCTCGCTCAGCAAGCCGAAGAAAAAACCTATCCGAATAGTGATAATACCAGCGCGGTCGCCATCCAGATCATGTCATTACAACTAATTGGGCGCGCCATTGTGGACGGTATTGATAAACAGGTTAACCAGGCTACCAAACTTGATCCGGTACAAAATGCGGTCGACGTAATCGAGCAAACCTTCAAGCTCTATAAAGACGAGATGTAATCATTTTACCAACACTCACTATCCGTTTCGCAACCAATTAAAAAACCGCCGGATTTGTTTCTGTACCCAACTTATTATTTTTGCGACCGATATGTTCTAGCTTCCTGGCTCAAGTCTCGTTATCCTAGTACAGCAATGTTGACCGTCTCGACGTAACATTGCGCTGTATTTATTACGCTATGTTTATGACACCGTGTTCCACGGCTTCATGATCTGATTGGATAAAAATTCGTTCAAGATAGAGAAGGTTTAATTATGTGTACCAGTATTACCCGTCCCAGTGGACGAGCCGCCGATGAAATTCGTCCGGTAAAGATCACCCGCAACTACACCAAACACGCTGAAGGTTCCGTGCTCATCGAGTTTGGTGATACCAAAGTTCTATGCAATGCCACCGTCGAGACCAAAGTTCCAAGGTTCTTAAAAGGCAGTGGCCAGGGATGGGTCACGGCAGAATACGGAATGTTACCGCGTTCTACCGGCAGTCGCATGGGGCGTGAAGCCGCCCGCGGCAAACAAGGAGGCCGCACCATGGAAATTCAGCGGCTCATTGGGCGTTCATTGCGCGCCGCGGTTGATCTGGAAAAATTAGGCGAGCATACGATTACCATTGATTGCGATGTAATACAGGCCGATGGTGGTACGCGCACGGCCTCCATCACGGGGGGGTTTGTGGCTCTGGCGGATGCGATTCAACACTTGTTAAATGAGAAATTAATATCCGATAACCCCATTCAATCGCATATCGCTTCGATATCAGTGGGGATATATCAGGGGCTGGCCGTTTCGGATCTGGACTATCCGGAAGATTCCAATTGCGAAACCGACATGAACATTGTGATGAATGAGCAAGGTGGTTTCATCGAGATTCAGGGCACCGCCGAAGGCTCGGCCTTTACCGACACTGAATTACAGGCGATGTTAAAACTGGGGCATGATTCCATTCGTGATTTAATCGCTATACAAAAAACCGCTCTGCAGACATAGAACTCGACCCATGATTAAAAAAATAGTTCTGGCCAGTAACAATCCCGGCAAAGTTCGCGAGATTGGTCAACTGCTTGCCGACCTGGACATCGAGGTAGTACCGCAATCCGAGTTTGGTATTCCTGAAATTGAAGAAACCGGTCTGACGTTTGTTGAAAATGCGATTCTAAAAGCACGTAATGCGGCCGAGCTTAGTAATTTACCGGCCCTCGCGGATGACTCAGGAATCGAAGTGGATGCCCTGATGGGCGCACCCGGAATCTACTCGGCTCGATTTGCCGGGGTTGGAGCAAGCGATGCCCAGAACCTGGAGAAACTTCTTGGCGATCTACAAACATCAGAATCAAAAACGCGCACTGCTCGCTTCCAATGCCTGATGGTATTAATGACCCACGCCACCGATCCAACCCCATTAATTTGCCAGGGTACATGGGAAGGTGAAATAATTGACAGCCCAAAAGGTGATAATGGTTTTGGTTATGATCCGATATTTTATATTGCGGATGAACAATGCACCTCCGCACAATTACCCGCTGAAAAGAAGAATGTCTTAAGCCACCGAGGTAAGGCATTAAATTGCTTACTCGAAAAATTATCGAATCTATAACCATTATGCTGCTAACAAAAACTCAAACCTGTAATAAGCTATTAGTGATATCGCTATTGGCGATGGCTTTATTGTTTTTAACCAGTCCATTCAGTCATGCCACCACAGAAGAAGTATTCGAACAGTATCAGGACAGCCTGCTGCAGATCCGCATTATCGACAAATCAACAAATTCCAAATCGACCATTGGCAGCGGTTTTTTCATCGACCAGTACGGCACCATTGCCACGAATTATCATGTCATCTCCAAGCATGTGTTTAAACCTGAACAGTATCGCATTGAATATGTAACACAGGATGGCGTACTACACGAAGCGGACTTAATGCACATTGATGTTATTCACGACCTGGCCTTGCTAAATGGTGATGCAATCGATACTCCCTTCCTCAAGATAAGCAATAAAACACTGAATAAAGGCATGCGTATTTATACTTTAGGAAACCCGCTGGACTTGGGTATGACCATCGTCGAAGGAACGTATAACGGTCTTACCAGGGACACTATGAACGAACGCATATTATTATCTGGTGCACTTAACTCCGGTATGAGTGGAGGGCCTTCGGTGATTGAGGATGGTACGGTTATCGGCGTAAACGTCGCCACCGCGGGGAATGGTATTGGTTTTCTGGTGCCACAAAAATTTCTTGTTACTTTGGCAAAAGAAGCTAAAAATAAAACGCCCCAAAATTTCATGGCCGTAATCCGGCAACAACTTTTATCAAACCAGGCGCGCTATCTTGATAAATTATCCGCTACACCTTTTCCGACCAAGACATTGGGTAATTATACCGTGCCATCAAAAATTGCCAGCTATATCAATTGCTGGGGCGACTCGAAACAGGATGATGTACCGTATCGAAAATCAAACAGTTATTGCGCAACCAAGAATGATATCTATTTAACCAGTTATTTAAGCACTGGCACCATTCGCTACAATCACCAGTACTTTGAAGATATCAAAATGGGCAAGTTTCGCTTCGCACATTTAATTGAAACCTATTTTTCCAACCCCAGCTCATCACTTTCCAGCGGCAAGGAGAATTTTACCGAATATAAATGCAAATCAGATTACCTTGCCCAACAGGAGATGTTATTAAAAACAGCTTTTTGCCTGAAAGAATATAAAAAGTTTCCCGGACTCTATGACATGGTTTTTATTCTCGCTACCTTGAATGAAAACGACAAAGCCATTATTAGCACGCTGGCATTAGCCGGAGTCAGTTATGAAAATGCAGTAAAATTTGGTAAACACTACTTAGGGAGCTTTGCATGGAAGCGCCCATAATCATCGAAGTGCTGGATCGCTTCGGTAAAGTCAAGGAGCGCCATAAGGTTACACAGTTTCCAGTCAGAATTGGGCGCTCGTACAAAAATGACATTATTATCGATGACAACTATGTCTCAGCAGAACATGTCGAACTCATGGTTGATGGCGATGGCCATATCATGGCAACGGATCTGCATAGTGATAACGGTATGTTCACCGTCCATCCCGTTATTCGTCACGACATACTCACCGTAAAGGATGATCAACGAATTCGTATAGGCCACACCGATCTACGTTTTCGTTCAGAAAATTTTTCAGTCAGCGAAACCTTTTTTGATCATGGACGCCCCAGCCAATGGCATCTGATAATGACCAATGGCCTGATTCTGCCACTGATCTGGTTGTTAACCGCAGGCATCCTGATGGCCAACCAGTATTTTATGACCACTCGCGAAGTACATTTTAATACCCTGCTTGCTTCGGTATTACCCGTTTTAATCGTGATCGTAGTCTGGACTTTTATCTGGGCCGTCATCAGTAAAATTATCACCCACAAATTCTATTTTGCCTATCACGGAATTCACGTCGGCCTGCTTTTATCCGGTTTTTACTTTATTGAGCTTAGCTTTGAATACCTCGAATTTATTTTTCCGGTTAATGGCTTGCAGGCCGTGTTAACGGTATTCTCTGACCTGGCCTTTACGGGATTATTGTTTTACGGTCACCTGCGGCAAAGTACACATTTTCGCAAACGTAAAACCAAGGTGATCTCGACCGTAATCGCCAGCCTGATTGTCGGTGTCGCTTATTTGATTTCATTTGTTAATCAACCACAATATTCGGGACAACCCGATTATTCCGGCTTAATCAAACCGCCGGCGTTTGTCATGATGGAGCCTTCATCCAGTGAAGAATTTTTTGCTAACACAAAAGAGCTGGCGGATTTTGATATTGATAACAGTAACGAAGAAACTAAAAATGAAGAATCCAAATAAAATTACCTCTCCCAAGGGGAGAGGTAACTAACTGAGCAACGAGTTTATATGCAACACTTTACTGCGTTGCCACCCTTATCGCTTTATATACACATTCCCTGGTGTGTACGAAAATGTCCGTATTGTGATTTTAATTCACATGAATTCACGGGGTCTGAGGACGCATTCCCCGAAAAACACTACGTCGAAGCACTGTTAGCCGACCTGGATCAACAATTAACGGATGTATGGGGTCGCAGTATCCAGACCATTTTTATAGGTGGCGGCACGCCCAGTTTATTTTCGGCAGAGGCCATTAACCAGCTATTATCTGGCCTCAGGGCACGTCTTAATTTCCCGCCCAGCATCGAAGTTACCCTGGAAGCAAATCCCGGCACCGTTGAACAGGCACGCTTTAATGAGTTTTTTGCGGTGGGGATAAATCGCATCTCCATTGGCGTACAAAGTTTTAATAACAAACATCTACAACAACTCGGTCGAATTCACTCCGCAAAAGAAGCGATTAAAGCCATTGAGATTGCTCATAAATCTGGCTTTAAACGGATAAATATTGATCTAATGTATGGCCTGCCTGGGCAAAGTATTGGTGAGGCATTGGGGGATCTGCAATGCGCTTTTGCCCTGAACCCGGATCATATCTCTCACTACCAGCTTACCATCGAACCCAATACTCTGTTTCATCATCAGCCCCCAATGCTACCGGATGAGGATCACCTTGCCGATATCGAAGCTGCCAGCCGTGAACAACTGGCTGCTCATGATTACCTTCGCTATGAGATCTCCGCCTTTGCCAAAACAGGGCAGGCATGCCGACATAATCTAAATTACTGGCAGTTCGGAGACTACCTCGGCATTGGCGCGGGAGCGCACGGCAAGATCACCCGTAGCGATGCGCAGCGCATTCATCGTAACTGGCAAGTTAAAAATCCGCGTGACTATCTTGCCGCCACGACTCAAGCGCAACTTCTGGGGGGGAGCAAGCTATTAAGCGACCGGGAAACCACATTTGAATTCCTGCTCAACGCCTTTCGACTGGTGAATGGCTTTGATACCGAGCTGTTCCAACTGCATTGTGGTTTGCCCATTTCAACCGTTGAAAATGGCTTACGACTGGCTGAACAAAAAGGCCTCATAGACTGGGGGCTAAAAGAAATCCAGCCGACGAAATTAGGTCTACAATATTTAAATGACCTGACCGAACTATTTTTACCGGCTGAGGGTAGCGAACCTGAATGCTAACGGAATACGTCGCAGCTTGCCCTTACTGTGGTGAACGTTTTTCCACAACGCTGGATATGAGTGGTGGCTCGCAGGAGTATATTGAGGACTGTCAGATTTGTTGTCGTCCGATAATTTTTTCTACACAACTGGATGCCGTCACCGATCAGACTAACATACAACTCAGGAGAGACGATGACTGATAAAAATATCTCTGGCGAAAAAGATCATTACCCGCCAATCAACTGCAATCGGCATTCAGAATATGAATTGGCCATCATGCACAAGGTCATGTTGCAGCTCACCTGGGCCGATGAAACTGGCCAGCTGCATATTGGTAAGGTCATGCCTTTGGATCTTAAAACTCAGGATAAACAGGAATTTTTGATCGGACAAAGCAATGATGGTGAGATCCACACAATCCGTCTGGATAAAATATCGCGCAGTGATGTGGATGAGGTGATTAAAGTTTGAAGCCGTACAATCGTAAAATCATAATTAGCATCGGCCTGTTGTTCAGTATCATTAGCTGTTCAATGTCATCACCACCAACGGTTAAAACGCCGGGGTATACGGTACTTTCACAAGGCCAGCAAAGTGGTTTTACTCTACAAAAAACCCTTTTACTTGAAAATGCTGGCGAATTTAGTGAGCTATGGGCCATCCATACTGGCGGAAGCAAAACCCCAGTACCAATCATTAATTTTAAAAACACCATCGTAGTGGCTAATTTTCTTGGCGAACAATCTACCGGAGGTTATTCGATTACAGTCGATAGCGTCGTCACCACTGCCAAATACACTCAGGTTACTTTTACTACGCATCGTCCCATCCCGGGCAGCATGCGCACCATGCAAATCACCCAGCCGTATATCATGATCAAACTCGATAAAACTAAACAACCGATCTATTTTGAATACAACCGGGAATACTAATGCACACACGCTATAAAGACATTGAAGCCTGTAAAACCAAAGACGGCTCATTGATCCGGGAGCTTATTCATCCTGCATTGCATCATAACCAGTTGCAATCACTGGCCGAGGCGATTGTGCAACCCGGTCAAACCACGGCCTTGCATAAACATCATAAAACCGAAGAAATTTATTTTATTCGGCAGGGTCAGGGGCGCATGACCCTGGGGCAAAAACAATTTAGCGTACAAAGCGGTGATTCGATCGTTATTCTACCCGGTACCGCACATAACATTGAAAATGACGGTGAACAGGATCTGCATATCTTATGCAGTTGTGCACCCGCATACTCACATGATGACACGGAGTTATTATAAACATGCGTATCGGCATCGATCTCGGCGGCACCAAAATTGAAGGTATTGCGCTAGGCGAGAATGGCAATGAACTCGAACGTTATCGAATTGCCACTCCGCGTGATGATTATCCGGCGACCTTATCGGCGATTAAAAACGTGGTGGATTACCTTGAAACCGAAACCACGCAAACCGGAAGTGTCGGTATCGGCATTCCCGGCGCGATCTCACCGCATACTCAATTAGTAAAAAATGCCAATTCCACCTGGTTAATCGGTGAGCCGTTGGAAGCTGACCTGACGAAAACACTGAATCGTTCCGTGCGCATCACCAATGACGCCAACTGCTTTACCGTCTCCGAGGCTACCGACGGTGCGGCAAAATCGGCCGAGGTGGTATTCGGTGTGATCCTCGGCACCGGTACGGGCGGCGGGATCTGCATCAATAAACACATCGTAACCGGCGCCAATGCGATCGGCGGCGAATGGGGACATAACCCGTTACCCTGGCCACAAGACGATGAACGCCCCGGTCTGTCCTGCTTTTGCGGGCAACACGGCTGTATAGAAACCTTCGTCTCCGGCACGGGCTTCACCCGTCATTATCAGGCCGCCGGTGGACAGGCTAAAAATAGCGAAGATATATTGCAGGCACTCGACCGTGGCGAAACACTGGCGCAACAAGCGATGCAACGCTATGAACATCGTCTGGCCCGCGCCCTCGCCAGCATCATTAATGTACTCGATCCGAACGTCATTGTACTCGGCGGCGGCTTATCCAATATCCAGCGCCTCTATGAAAATGTCCCCAAACTCTGGTCAGAATTCGTATTTTCGGATCACGTTGCTACCCAGTTAGTACCGCCAGTGCATGGCGATTCCAGCGGGGTACGCGGGGCAGCCTGGTTATGGCCAGAGTAAAGAGTAACTAAGCTAAACTCGGGATAAAAAATACACCGACCACATAAAAGGTGAAAAAATGATATATTTTAATCGCAATAGAAAAGTTTTCATTTCCAGTATCGTCGTTTTTCTGTTCATGCTGTCTGGTTGTAGTACAACAATATATTCAAAACCCGGCTCGACAACCACCGTCATTATGATCCGTCATGCTGATCGTACCGCGATGGGGGGACAACTAACCGAACGCGGCAAAAAAAATGCACATCGGCTGATAAAAGAAATCGGTGCGATGAATATCACCGCTATTTACAGTCCTGATTTAGTCCGTAACCTCGATACGGTTAAACCTTTAGCCAAACATTTAGGCATCCGTATCACTAAAGTTCAGGATGATCCGGACGAACAGGACATCGTGATTGATATCATGGGCAAGCATTCTGGAGAAACCGTGCTATGGGTCGGTAATACGACAAATTTACCAGGAATCTATGCACTGTTAGGTGGCACCGGTGAATCCCCGGTTCGATACGGTGATCTCTTTATCATCAAAGTAGCTGATAAGGGGAAAAGCCAGATTGAGAAAAAACGCTGGGGTGATAATTAATCTTAGCCGATAAGGTTTCGTTAAAGATTATAGAATCCCGGGCAAACACAATTTTTGTAGATCGCTACGCCGTATTGATAAAGGCACAACCTGAATCGAGCCAAATTAGCAACTCGGCAAGCGGCAGTGGGCGCGAAAATAGATAACCCTGCCCCTCTTCACTCTTCAGATCGCGAACCACGGCAAGTTGCTCTGCAGTCTCGATTCCTTCGGTCACAACCGTCATGTGCAAACTATGCGCCAGCGCGATAATGGCCGTAACCAGCTTTACGTCGTCTGAGTCAGATGCAAGGTTCTGAACAAATGACCGATCCACTTTGAGACAATCAATCGGGAAACGTTTGATATAACTAAGTGAAGAATAGCCCGTGCCAAAATCATCGATGGCGATATGTATTCCTGTCTTGTGCAATCTCTGTAGTATCTCAACGGCAACGTCTGGATCACTTGCGAGTACGCTTTCAGTAATTTCAATATCAAGTTGCGCAGGATTGTAAGCAGCCTCAACAAGAACGTCGGTGATTCTTTCTGCAAGCTCAGGTTGCGCAAACTGTCTTGATGAAAGGTTCACCGCCAACCGAAGATCAGGATACAGTGCTCCAAATTCATTGCAGGCCTGGCGCAAAACCCATTCGCCAACCTCCATGATCAAACCCGTTTCTTCCAGTATCGGAATAAATTCCAGGGGGGGTACCCTACCCAACTCTGGACTCTGCCAGCGTAACAACGCCTCGACACCGCTAACCCGTCCGTCCCTGAGATTTACCCTGGGTTGATAGTGAAGACAAAACTCGTCACGCTCTAATGCGCTACGTAACCTGGTTTCCATTATCATCCGCCGGTTAACACTAACACCCATCTCCGTTACATAGAATTCAAACCCATTCCCGCCCTGATTCTTTTTATGGTACATAGCGGTATCAGCGTTCTTTAGTAAAGAATCAATTCCTCCGTCATCGGGTGGAAATATCGAAATGCCAATACTCACCGTTGAATTTAGATCATTACCATTCACTATTGTTGGTTCAGATATAGCATCAAGTATTCTTTGCGCAACATTGGCTATTTCCATAACATTTCGTGCATTTTCTATTACCAATGCAAACTCATCACCGCCCAACCTGGCCACCGTGTCAGAATCCCGAGCGCAGCGACGCAGACGATTGGCGATGGTCTTAAGCCACTGATCGCCTACACTGTGTCCCAGGCTATCATTGATTGTCTTGAAGCGATCCAGATCGAGGAAGAGCACGGCAAGAAGTTTGCCTTCCCGTTCGGCGTGAGCCATCGCATGTTCCAACCGATCCAACATAAGCCGCCGATTGGCCAAACCGGTCAATACATCACGATAAGCAAGTTTCTCGATTTCCTTTTCAGCAAGGATACGTTTGGTTATATCTTTTCCGGTCGCCACAAAGTGGGTAATATCATCGTTTTCATCACGTAACGGTGTGATAGTTCTCTGCTCGTGATAATCATTCCCATCCCCATCACGACTGATAAAGATGTCTCGAACCACCTGCCCATTGTGCAAACGAGTCCACATCCTGCGGTAATACGCCTTGTCGTGTTCGCCAGACTCAACAATATACTGCTTGTGGCCAAGTATCTTTTCTGCTGATAGGCCCGTTTTCTTCTCAAATGCCGGGTTGACGTACTCGGTAATCCCGTTCAGGTCGGTTATTACAATAAGATCGTCAGACTGCTCCAGCGCACTGGATAATTTCCGCCGCTGATCAACCTCATATTGCATTTTCAGATTGATTGCCGTCAAATCAGCCGTCCGTTCACTCACACGTTTTTCAAGTTGGTCGCGATAAACCTTTAACGCCTCATCCGCAATACGCCGCGCCCGTTCTTCTTTCATGATTCGCCATATCATAATGCCTGCTGCAAAAAGAAAAATAGCGATAACCCCACCAGCCCGCCAGAATAATGCGGCATCATATTTCGAAAACAGTGATTTACTGGCAATATCCAGCAGCATCCAACGTGTTCCGGCAATAGGTTTCTTTGCCAAAATCCGTTTGCGCTGAAGTTCGTTCAAGCGGGGAGATTCTCCAAGATCAGCACGGCTGCCACTGGCGGTTACTTCGATTAGATCTGAACGATCCATACGTAACAACATCAATTCATGACCCGCAACCTGGGTGTTATGTAACAAATTCCCAATGGCATCCACCTTCAAGCTGACGAAAAAGATAGCTCTTTTACCCATGAAATCCCATGGCAACATTAAATCGATATGATATTCACCCGGCCCAGGGTGGATATAAATATCCATAGGTTGCTGTGAGCTGGCAAACTCCTGTATATCGATACGACAGGCCTCACCAACACGTTCCCCGAAATCATCATAGAGTATTTGCCCTTCACTGTTAGCCAGCGTGAAAGCATAATAATCGGGGTAATGACTCAACAACAGTTTATCGATATGCGCGTAGAGATCAGAATCTTCTGGGTTATGTGCCATCTGTACCAATAACTCACGGTTCCCATCGACAAAGAACGTTAATGAGGTCCTCAGGCCCTCTAGAAACAAGGTTATATTCTCGGTGGCACCAGAAACGCTATGCCCTGCAATCACATTTTGGTGATCAACAAAGCCCTTATGTTCTTTGTAGGTAAAAAGTACGACAAAAATCGTACTAATCACCAGTAGCAAGATTATCGAGAATATAGAACCGCTTAATGTTTTCGTTCGGCCGTGCATCTGAGTCCTGTTGACCAGTACAAACTGGGGTCATCGTTATTCACAAAAAACCATAAGAGTATCCAGCAACATTCCCTTGTTGAGTTACTCCATTACCTTTATTCAGCGGATATTGATCATCCGGCTTATTATCGCGCCGGCTTGATTTTTCATCGTGTCTGCACCCTGAACAATCCGTTCTCAATGCAATCAGATGACACTCCATCACACCTACCGCTTCCCCAGCCACAATCATTCCCGGCTAAAATATTGATGGTCATCTGCACATCTAAATTTAGTATCGGCGCACTCTGGAGATCATTAAGGCAACATCGAAACCTGAAATAACCCGCTCCCCCATCGGCTATACACGATCCAATGATGAGACAGGAAATTCGTGAGCAAAAAGTACCGAATCCTTACAAAATGAAATCAAGTAAGCCTCTATAGTGTCGCTCGGAATGCCACCAAATTATGTACGGCAGAACAATTTCTCCTGTTTCTCCGTGTTCAGCTTAAAGCCCTTGCCGATCACGCCGATAGCTATATCACAATGTATCGACCTCAAGACCATGCCGAAGCTGTTGTTATTGATCCGAACGCGATTGAACGCTTTCTGTCCTTTTGCGATACTCGCAAGATCCCCAAGAAAGGGCTGATCCTGCGCGCTGGAGGTGCTGCGGATCGACTTTATTATCTTATCGATGGCTCGGCCTCGGTGATCGACAGCGACGAAGACGGCAATGAAATTATTCTGGCTTATCTGAATACGGGTGATTTCATAGGTGAAATGGGGCTGTTCTATCGCAGCAACGAACGCAATGCCAATATCCGCGCCCGTTCAGCCTGTGTACTGGCTGAAATCGAATACAGCAAACTCTATCAATTATTTGAGACCGACCTTAAAAGCGAACACGCGGATATCCTCAATGCCGTCGGCTTACAACTCGCCCGTCGCTTATTACAAACCAGCCGCCGCGTCACCCGACTGGCCTTCATGGATGTCTCTGGGCGCATCGCCCGAACCCTCACCGAGTTATGCACCGAACCCGATGCCAAGACCCATCCCGATGGCATGCAATTACATATATCTCGACAGGAGATCGCCCGCATCGTCGGCTGCAAACGGGAAACCGTCGGACGCGTGTTAAAAACCATGCAGGAACGCGGGCTGGTGCATGCCAAGGGCATGGACATTGTTGTACATGACAGCATTGAGCAACACTATCCGAACTAAATACTAAAACAGGGCCAGACAACCTGCCCGTTAGTTACCGTCAGCAATATCATCCGCAAATATCGCCTACAAGCATTCAATCTGATCTACCTAACCTCGTAATACTCCAGACCTGATTCGGCTCCAAACCGATAGCAACCATCTTTTATGGCATAATAGACCGCGATACAGGCTTCATATAATTTCCTGCATAGGACAAAGAAGCTGAAAGTTGCAGATGCAGGAAAATAACTAACTATTTGATATATAATTATTATGATACGGATAGGCCTATTGGAACTGCATAAAGACAACCTATACTCCAATACCTAAAGGAACAGTGGTTATATCACTAGTACAATATATCCAACCTTCAATATTAGGTATCGATGCTGCCGCAAACCAGTCCGTGGTTGGTATCAAGGAATGTAATAAAATTAAGAACTCGTACATTTATCCATACTTCTGCAATGAAGTACCTAGGTTGATGGCAATACGAACAGGGCCGCAACAACCGCACATCAATAAAGCTGTAATAGATGGAAGCCCCATTGTTATACCGCAACAAGACGTTTTGGATGGTTATTATAAAGTTGCTGAATCTATCTTAGATCAAATAATGGCAAAGGCATTTGAGACTCAGCAGCTGGCTTCATTACGCGACTGGCTCCTTCCCATGCTCATGAACGGTCAGGTTACGGTGAAATAGTTCTAAGGGATAATTAAGATGAACCGAAATGAGTATCTGCGTTTTATGCAAACCTTAACGGGTGAAAATACCCCGCAAGGCGTGCGTAAGATAGCAAACCTGGTTCTTGAACATGTTGATGTTATCCAGCCTCTTGGTACTCACCAAGGTCAGCGCATAAGAAGGACTGTACGGCTTGCCCAAGATCATTGGGTGACATTAGCAACAGACATTACCGTAGAAATTAATGATGCAGGTGATACAGTTGCCCCAATCACTCGATTAAAATCTTTACAAGTTGGCCCTTTTCGAGGGTTTGCGAGACAAGAGGACTTCGATCTGGATAGTTCCCTAGTGTTGATTTATGGCCCAAATGGTACAGGAAAATCCAGTTTTTGTGAGGCTTTGGAGTATGCTCTTCTAGGAAGTGTCACAGAAGCAGATAGTAAGCGCATTGGCCAACATGAATATTTAAAGAATGCATATGTTGGGCAATTTACCAAACCCGTTGTTGAAGCCTTTAATATAGAAGGTAAGGCAGTCCCCGTTGAAGCTAATGAGGCACA
>QILH01000320.1 GCA_003233255.1 Gammaproteobacteria bacterium
GCTGCAGTACCATTAAAAATACAGGGTGATCCGATTTGGGTGGTTATTTTTTGACCATTAAAAGCCTGCCATATATATCAGTGCCGATGTTATATTTCAACAACGAAACCTTTCGATGTCTGTTTACCATTACGCCAACTTTAACATTGGTTCTGTCTTTCCAGACCGCCGTTAATTTCATAAACAAATAAACGGCAGCGACTTTTCAAGCGTAGAATACGCTTTCGCAAAAATAACAGGGCAAGACCGGTATGAAGGCAAACGAAATCAAAAAAGGCATGGTGTTCCAGTTCGATGGCAAAAGCATTCTGGTCAAACAGGTGCAGGTGCAATCGCCGTCTTCGCGCAGTGGCAGCACCCTTTATAAAGTACGTGGCCAAAATCTGGTAACGCAACAAAAATTCGAACGTCGTTTTAAAGGCGATGAATCGGTTGAGGCCGTGGACATGATGCGTCGCTCGGTGCAAATGCTGTTTCGAGACGGTGACGGTTGCACCTTCATGGATACTGAATCCTATGAACAATACAGCCTGTCTGACGAGGCACTGGAAGACGAACTGGATTTTCTGTTTGACGGAATGGAAGGCATAACCGCTTTAATCGCCGACGACGCCGTGCTCGCCATCGAATTACCGGTGACCGTGGCTCTGGAAATTACCGAGTGTGCGCCGAGCATGAAGTCGGCCTCGTCTTCGGCGCGCACCAAGCCAGCTACCTTGAGTACCGGGCTGGTGGTACAGGTGCCTGAATATCTGACCCCGGGAGAAATCATCAAGGTCAACAGTGAAACGCGTGAGTTTATTTCACGGGCGTGAAATTAAGTCCTGTTTCCGCGCCGATGATATTCAAAAGTCTCACTGATCATCTCCTATCCCTTTTGATTCCGGCATTTTATTTTTGCCCAGCCTGCCTTTACGCTACACTAAGCCGCTATGAAAGACGCCATCACCACCGTTTTACAACAAGCCCTGGCCCGCTGTCAGGAAAATGGATCACTACCGGCCGACCTTGAGGCTCGGATTCAGGTCGATCATGCGCGGGATAAACAGCATGGTGACTTTGCCACAAATCTAGCCCTGACCCTGGCCAAAGCCGCCAGGCTAAAACCCCGCGAGCTGGCCGAGCTGATTGTTGCCAATCTGCCTGACAGTGCTGTCATCGAAAAAGTCGAGATCGCCGGGCCCGGTTTTATTAATTTTTATATTAATTCAGAAACTCAGGCGTCGGTCATTGGAAGTATTCTGAACCAGCAGGAAAAATTTGGGCTAACCGAGATTGGTGCGGGTAAAAAGATCCAGATCGAATTCGTCTCGGCAAACCCAACTGGCCCTTTGCATGTGGGTCATGGTCGCGGTGCTGCCTACGGAGCCGCCGTTGCCAATCTGTTAAAAGCCATCGGCTACGAAGTGCATTGTGAATATTATGTCAACGACGCCGGGCGACAGATGAATATTCTCGCCGCCAGCGTGTGGTTGCGCTATTTAGAATTATGCGGTGAAGACTTCCCATTCCCGGTAAACGGTTATAAGGGCGATTATGTGCTGGATATCGCCGCCGCCCTGCACCGTGAAAATGGCGATAAGATGTTTCACTCCTGGGCGGAGATCAGTTGTAACCTGCCCAAAGACGAACCCGAGGGCGATAAGGAACGATACATCGATGCCGTTATCGAGAAAATGAAGGCCCTGCTGCACCCGGATCAATACAGCCTGGTATTTGATGTGGGTCTGAATTACATCCTCGATGATATCCGCGACGACCTCGAACACTTTGGCGTGGTCTACGACCAATGGTTTTCAGAACGATCATTGACCGACAGCGGTGACGTCACCCTGGCGCTAGAGCGACTACAGAAAAGCGGCCACTGCTATGAAAAAGACGGTGCGATCTGGTTTAGATCCTCGGAGTTCGGTGATGAGAAAGATCGGGTATTAGTCCGCGATAATGGCCAGTCCACTTATTTTTCCTCCGACATTGCCTATCACATGAATAAACTGGAACGCGGTTATGATCGCGTGATCGATATCTGGGGGGCCGATCATCATGGTTACGTGCCAAGGGTAAAGGCTGCATTGCAGGCCTTAGGTGACGACCCGGAAAAATTAGATGTATTGTTGGTTCAATTTGCGGTGTTGTATCGCAATGGCAAAAAAATACCAATGTCGACTCGCTCTGGCCAGTTCGTCACCTTGAGACACCTTCGCAAAGAAATCGGTTCCGATGCCGCACGTTTCTTTTACGTGATGCGTAAATGCGAACAGCATATGGATTTTGATCTGGATCTGGCCATGTCGCAATCCAATGAAAACCCGATGTATTACATTCAATATGCACACGCACGAGTGTGCAGTGTGTTTAGTCAGCTAGCGGATAAGGGGTTTGAGTTTGACCAGGGCCATGGACTTGCCCACGTCGATCTATTAACGGAAACGCATGAGAATGATCTGATCACACGGCTAACGCGTTACCCTGAGGTGATCGGTAAAGCCGGGCAACAATATGAACCTCATCAGCTGGTTCATTATCTGCGCGACCTGGCGAACGCATTCCATACCTACTATAACGCCCATCACTTTATTGTTGATGATAAAAAAATTCGAGATGCACGGCTGTGTCTAATTACCGCGGCCCGTCACGTCATTGCCAATGGCTTAAAATTGCTGGGTGTTTCCGCACCTGAAAAAATGTAATTCAGAAACGACCTGACTCGTAGCTAAATTAATTTTTCCCTGATATTTGATTCATCCGTTGGTTTACATAATTCGCGCAAGATTCAGCATTGCTTTGTAAAATGAAATGCGGCCCATCCAGCGTAAAAAGTTCGATATTCGGGCAAGTATTCACAAAATCAATATAGTTATCATCTGTGACAAGACGATCCTGTAATGGCTTAATATAATATACAGGGTAATTCAGCATAAATTCGACTAAAGACAATTTGTAAATTTCCTGTAAGCGGAATTTAATCGTCTTTATCGGTAGACGCCTTAAGATTGACTTAAATTTTAATACCATTTCATGGCTCGCCTCGTCTCCAAGCATCCATTTTCTCACTACGAAGTCAGGAGGAGAATAACGCAATATTATTGATAAAGGTAAAAGACGCATTAACCGCATAAAAACGCGATTAGGATTTCTTAAAAACGAAGCCACAAAGACAATAGCCTGGAGATGTTTTGGTTCCGCCTGGGCTAATTTAAAAGCAATTGGGCCGGAAAATGATTCCGCCAGAATAACAAAATCTTCATTGGTCGGTAATCGGCAGCGCACATGCTCAACCAGTTCGCTATAACTCAACCGTTCCTGTTCAGGGTAACTTATACATGTGGCCGTCATGTTTTTCGACAGGTTTTTTATAAATTCAGAAAATAGCTCACCCGTACCATCCAGACCTGGAAGCAAAATCAATCTCATTTTTGTCTCGATAAATTCTTCCGCATACTCATAATTCTAAGTCGTTATCGCCTTGAAATAAAAGAAAGAATGTTACTTCTTATAATATTTTTATCTAGCCTGATAAGTGGTTTAAGTAAGTGAATTAAGGTAATCTATCAGCATGCCTAGAGATTACGCCAAAACGTCGAGCCGCAATAAGAAATCCGGTCAACTGCCCGGTTGGGTATGGATGTTAGGTGGCCTGGCCATCGGCCTGTTTGTCGCATTTGTTGTGTACCTCAATAACGCCGCGAAACCTGGCCAGAAAGATACCATCGCCAGCGTCATCAAGGATACCTTCTCTGATTTACAGGATAATGCCAAGCAACGTGAAGCTGAGCGCCCTAAACGCCAGGACAAAGATAAGCCTGCCAAAACTGAAGCCACTAAAAATCACACCCAATTTGATTTTTATTACATCTTGCCTGAAATTGACGTGCCAGTACCCGATCAGGAACTTGAACGTGTACGCAAAAATCCCATCAAACACGATAAAGGTGAGTATATCCTGCAGGTCGGATCGTTTCGCGAACTCGCCCAGGCCGACCAACTTAAGGCCAAATTGGCATTAAAAGGTCTCACCGCAAATATTCAATCGGTAAAAATTAACAGCAATACCTGGCATCGAGTTCGTATCGGGCCGATCAACAATATTACCCGCTTAAGTGAAACGCGTCGTCGCCTAAAAGAAAGTGGCATTCATTCCATTGTTGTAAAAAATAAAACCTGACAATATCCGCGACGCTTTAACTCTATGCATATCGTCCTTCTAATTGTCATCGTAATCGCCATACTGTATGGCCCACAACTATGGGCAACCCGTACATTTAAACGCTATAGCTATAACCGTGATGATATTCCCGGCACTGGTGCCGAACTTGCTGTTCACTTGCTAAAAGAACTCAACATGGAGCATGTTAAGGTTGAGCTAACCGAGAAAGACGGCGACCACTATAGTATCGATGATAAAGCGGTTCGATTAAGCCCGAAAAATTTCAATGGTAATTCCTTAACGGCGATCACGGTTGCCGCACATGAAGTCGGTCATGCCATTCAGGATCATCGCAATGAAGCAACGTTTAAAGCAAGTGTCCGCCTAGTAAAGGCTACACATACAATTCAAAAAATAGGGGGTATGGTTTTATATATCCTGCCCGTGTTGGCGATTATTTCACGTAACCCGATTATCGGTTTATTAACTATTGGTGTCGGAATTTCGGTTATGGGCGTTGCTGTTGTCGTCCGCCTGATCAACCTTCCTGTAGAATACGATGCCAGTTTTAATAAAGCCCTGCCAATTTTATTCAACGGAAATTATATTGCCAAAAAAGACCAGGCCGCAGCGAAAAGAATCCTCAAGGCCGCCGCGTTGACCTATGTTGCCGCCTCACTATCGAGTTTATTGAATTTATGGCGCTGGTTTACGCTGTTTCGTCGCTAATCGACCACATTGTCTAAATAGCGGTTCCTAATGCCCAATCACTTAAGGAACTTCCAGAATGCGCCTGACTGTGATGTTATCCAACGATACAGATGATTGAGCTCCGCCACTTTTATCATTTTACATCAGCCGTGTGTAGCAGACGGCTTACGACCATCCAACCAGCACTCAACAATATGGGGAATAATATTAACCGCTGTTCCTCGCAGCCAGGTGTAACCATAGGGTTTCTTTTCAATATCGAGACTCACCAGTAATTTTTCTGCATGGTGACGCGCTTTTTTCACCAGGCCTGCCGCAGGGTATACCGCTAAAGATGTTCCGACCACCAGCACTTTGGCCGCCGTTTTCATATGCCGTGATGCTACATCAAGAAACTGTGGTGTCTCACCGAACCAGATGATATGCGGTCGTAGCTGACTGCCTTTGTCACAGGTATCCCCTATCTTGATGTCTTTCTCATTAATTGTATAAATAAGACTGTCGTCTATGCTGCTTCTTGCTTTGGTTAATTCACCGTGCACATGTATCACCTCGGTCGATCCCGCCTGTTCGTGTAAGTTATCAACGTTTTGGGTGATGACCACGACGGAAAATTTTTTCTCTAATGCCGCAATAGCCAGGTGTGCTTTATTAGGAGCTGCCTCGATTGTTTGTCGACGCCGGGCATTATAAAAATCCAGCACCAACTGCGGATTACGCTGCCAGCCCTGTGGCGTGGCAACATCTTTGACATCATAGTTATTCCACAGGCCATCGGAGTCGCGAAAAGTCTGTAAGCCACTCTCTGCACTCACTCCTGCACCACTAAATATAACGATCTTATCGGGATCGATGAATTCAGGCATTTATTTTTCTACGCGTCTATGTCCGACCAGACAGCATATTCATTACCATTAGGATCGCAAAAATGAAAACGCCGTCCACCGGGAAACGAAAAGATAGTCTGAACAATACGGCCCCCCGCTTTTTCTATTTTTTCCTGTGTCGCTTCAATTTCGTTGCTGTAGAAAACGACAAGCGCACTCCCCTTTTTAGTTTCCGAAACCAGGTCTGACTTATAAAATCCGCCATTTAATCCCGCATTCTCAAAAGCACAATAGTCAGGCCCATAATCTACAAACTCCCAATTAAATACTGTCCTGAAAAATGATTTAACCCGTTCAATATCCCTGGCCGGAAACTCGACATAATTTATTTTCTCATGGGCGCTCATCGTGAACTCCTGTTAATAAATAATAACTTAAGACCTGTTTAAATATTTATATAAAATTCAGCGTGCAATACAGTAGAAACTAGTTACATAACTCCTGAGTGCTTTCTTCTAAACGCTTCTTTTGAGCTTCCAGGTCGGATTTTAGTATATATTCATTACTTTTCGACCGTTCGCTGCGCGTCATGGTTTTTAGTTTGTCATCATACTCTTTCATCTCATTATTCATTAATGCCAGTTTCGTTTTTTCTTCCTGGCATTTTATTTTCTGAAGCTCGATCTCTTCTTTTCGTTTTTTTCGTTCCGCCTCACGAATTTCACGCGCCTTAATAAGTTCCTCGGTTAATTTTTCTCGACTTTTATCTGCCGCTTCTTTTTTTGATTCACTTTTTAGCGTCGCTGTATCTGCCTTATCATTTTGTACCTCACCACCCGTATCCGTATCGCCGCTATTTTTTACACTATTGTCGGATACAGGATTCTCTGTTTCGGTATCAGGCGCTGTTTGTATATTAAGTTTTTTTGCCTTGCTGCTAACAGGTTTATCACTGAAATGCGTTACACCTTTTTCGTCTGTCCATTGATAGACGTCGGCATGACTGACACCGCTGCCAAGTAAAACAACCAGCAATATCGCTAATTTATTCAAACTCATACCGTTTACCCTTTTGGGACTGATAATCGCTCTAGTCTAAGCCGTTGCCGATCATCAAACAATCGTTTTGCACCAAACCAGCTACTCATAACCGCCGCGAAGCCGGTGCCTGCTGAGATCATAAACATGATCAAGATTTGATATTTTGCCGCCTCAAAGGGGCTGCTACCCGACAATAACTGTCCGGTCATCATGCCCGGAATACTGATGATACCGGCTGCCGCCATCGCATTCAGGATCGGAATCATGCCTGTACGTAAACTTTGTCGGCTGATATCACGGATGGCGGTACGCCAATCCTCGCCCAACATAAGCCGTTGCTCGATCACCGCTCGTTGCTGCCAGGCACTGGTGGTTAAACTATCCATGGTCAGCGCCACTCCGGTCATGGTATTCCCCAGCATCATGCCAAGCAGGGGGATTGAATACTGCGGCAGATACCACGGTTCTGGTGATACGATGAACGCCAGACTAAATATGGTAATCGTAAACGAAGAAATGAACATCGAAAAGGTACCCAGTCCGTATCCCCAACTGCCTTTAAACGGGCGATGCTGACGGGCCATGACCTCTCGCCCCGCTACCGCGACCATCACAAAGGCAATCAACATGATTAACGCCGGGTGGCTTGATTCAAATAAATACTTTAAGACCAGGCCCAGTAAAAGTAATTGCACCACGGTGCGTAAGCCGGCAACAAATAGTCGCTGGCTAATACCCAGACGCAACCACCAGGTTAGCCCGCCCAGCAGCACAAGCAAGCTCGCCGCAATACTGAGATCCATCGCACTTAACGGGATAACACTATTCATAAGTCACCAATTTGCCATCGCGCATAACAAAATGTCGATCGGCAACACGTTTAATCTGTTCATGAGAATGGCTCACCCATAACAGCGGAATTTGTTGCTGTTTCGCGAGTCGCTTGAGCAAGGCTTCAACCTTGAGGGTATTGTCCGGATCCAGACTGCCTGTCGGTTCATCAAGCAAAAGACACTTTGGCTTATTAGTCAGAACACGCAACAACGCCAGACGTTGTTTCTCTCCCGTCGAGCAACGTGAAACCTCCCATTCCAGACAGTCTTTTTCAAAACTCAGAGCATGCATTAACTCAAGATCAGGTTGATTGAAATGTTCACCTACCGTATCAAACCACCACTGGCTTTCCGCAGGCAACAAGCTAACCTGACGACGCCAGACCGGAGCCATCACACTACTTGATTTCATTTCGCCCAGGCTAAACGTTCCCGTTGCGGGAATTATATCGGCAATGGCCCTGAGCATCAGTGACTTGCCACTGCCCGAAGCACCCGAAAGACACACAATTTCACCCGATTTTAACTCAAGATTAACGGGCCCTACATGGGCTATGATTAAATTTTTAATTGTTAATATTGCCACTATATATTCACTGACAGGTCTCGATTGTCGTTCTAAACTCTATTCTAACATTGCTAATGAATATGCGTCAGCGATTGAAAATTAACTAAGGAGTTTCCAATGTCAGAACCTGTTTGCGCCAAAAAAGGGCCTTATTCGGTTGAACTTGAACCAGGTGACTATTATTGGTGTGCCTGTGGCCTGTCAAAGAATCAACCCTTTTGTGATGGCTCGCACAAGGACACGGATTTTACCCCGGAAAAATTAACCGTCACCGAAAAAGGCACGTTTCATCTTTGTGGCTGCAAACGATCCAGCGATAAACCCATGTGTGATGGCACGCATACGAAACTTTAAATGAAACATTAAAAAAGGGGTGTCCAAACGGACACCCCTGAATTATTACAACTTTATTATTATTGGGTTTTCTATTAAAGACCCGATCCTTTGGAGCCGGTAAATTCAGGATAGGCTTCCATACCACACTCGGCGATATCCAGACCTTCGTACTCTTCTTCTTCGCTGACGCGTAGACCCATGACCATCTTGATTGCAAACCAGACAATAAAGCTTGCGCCAAATACCCAGATAAAGATAGTGAGGGCGCCGACAATTTGCGCGGTCAATGTTGTACCATCTGCAGTAATTGGAACCGCTAACAGTCCCCACACACCCACAACACCGTGTACCGAAATCGCACCAACCGGATCATCGATTTTCAGCTTGTCTAACATCACAATTGAGAACACCACAATTACACCACCGATACCACCAATGATGGTTGCCCACATTGCGGTTGGCGTATCAGGACTTGCCGTAATCGCAACTAAACCAGCTAACGCACCATTTAGCGCCATGGTTAAGTCGGCTTTACCAAACATGATACGGGCAACAATGATTGCCGCAATCACACCACCGGCTGCTGCTGCATTGGTGTTCAGAAAGACCATCGCGACTGAATTAGCACTGGCAATATCACCGAGTTTCAACACAGAACCACCGTTGAAACCAAACCAGCCCATCCATAAGATGAAAGTACCTAATGTAGCTAATGGCAGGTTCGCACCCAGAATTGGATTCACTTTCCCGTCAGCACTGTATTTACCTTTACGAGCACCAAGCAGAATAACACCGGCTAACGCTGCTGACGCACCCGCTAAATGCACAATGCCCGAACCAGCAAAGTCTTTGAAGCCAAAGCCAGTCATAACGACTTCACCCGCTTCATTTGTTATGTCGCCCATTAAAGCAAACATGCCAAAGACAGGTGCACTGTTCCAGGTCCATGATCCTTCCATCGGATAGATGAATGCGGTCATGGCAACTGCGAATACCATAAAGGCCCACAATTTCATACGCTCAGCAACCGCACCTGATACGATTGACATTGCCGTAGCCACAAACACAACCTGGAAGAAAAAGTCGGAGGCATTAGAATAAACCGCACCACCACCAAAACCTTCTTTAGCTGATTCAGCCAATACACCGGCAGAAACCGCTGCTGCGATATCTTCAGTCCCCGCAGCAACCTCCACACCATCAAGCGCGATTGCGTTTAACAGGACGCCGCCGCCGTACATGATGTCATAACCGATCACCAGGTACGAAGTACAGGCAATCGCAAACAAGGTTACGTTCTTGGTTAAAATTTCTGTTGTATTTTTGGAACGAACTAAACCTGCTTCTAACATAGAGAAACCAGCCGCCATCCACATGACCAATGCGCCACACACTAAAAAGTAAAACGTGTCTAAAGCGTATTGGAGTTCTAGAATATTATTTTCCATTATCTCCTCCCGTTACAATGCTTCTGAGCCGGATTCACCGGTTCGGATGCGCACTGCCTGTTCAACAGCGGTTACAAATATTTTGCCATCACCGATCTTGCCGGTGTTTGCTGCCTTGCTAATCGCCTCGATGACCTGATCTGCTAAACCATCATCGACCGCGGCTTCCACTTTAACTTTTGGTAAAAAGTCGACCACATACTCAGCACCCCGGTACAATTCGGTATGCCCTTTTTGTCGACCAAATCCCTTCACTTCTGTGACAGTGATACCCTGTACCCCAATTTCGGATAAGGCCTCACGTACATCGTCCAGCTTGAAAGGTTTGATGATTGCCATAACCATTTTCATGGCTAACCCTCCTGTTTTTTAGTTTTAAGAGTTCCCACCTGCGGGTGAGCTAAATGTTAAAAAGCCTGCTTGTGACACCTATTATGCTCAGGTGCTAGCATATGAGGGGTAACGAGCCTGCCTTGTGCCTCCTTAGAATGCACTTGACGTGCCAGTATTTTTATACTTATTATTCAATAACATATATAATCCCACATGAATGAGCGCACTTGTTTGGTGCGTTTGATTTAGGCTGTTTTGCCCTGTACGCACTATTATTGTGCGAATTAAGCTAGAGGTGAATTGAAGGGTATATACGAGCTAGAATGGGAGGGACGATTATACCGTTAGATATTGTTTGACCAGATCATCATTTAGATCAGCCATCTGACCTTCGGATACTTTGCGCCCCCGATCAAGAATAATAAATTGCTCGCCGACTCGGCGCGCAAACGGGAGTTTTTGTTCGACCAGCAGCACCGTGATGTTTTCTTCTTTATTGAGTTTGATAATGATGTCACCAATCTCCTGCACGATATTGGGTTGAATGCCCTCGGTGGGTTCATCGAGTAACAAAATAGTTGGATCCAGCGCCAGCGCACGACCAATGGCCAATTGTTGTTGTTGACCACCTGATAAATCCCCACCACGTCGTTTCATCATCTGTTTCAACACAGGGAAGAGTTCGAAGATACGTTCCGGGATCACCTTGAGTTTATCTTTACGTGCAGTGAGCCCGATGCGCAGGTTTTCTTCGACGGTCAGTTGTGCAAAGATCTCACGTCCTTGCGGCACGTAACCAATCCCCAATCGTGAACGTAACTCGGCGGCCTTGCCACTGATAAGATGATCGTTATAACTGATCGACCCACCCTTGATCGGCAACAGGCCCATCACCGCTTTCAACATCGTGGTCTTGCCCATACCATTGCGGCCCATCAGGCAAACACAACTGCCGGGTTCGATGTTCACGGACAGATCCCAGAGGATGTGGCTGCCGCCGTAAAACTGATTAACGTTATCCAGTGTCAGCATCGGCTTACTCCCCCAGATATACTTCTTTAACACGTGGATCGGTTTGCATTTCCTGCATGGTCCCTTCCGCTAGTACTGAACCTTCATGCAACACCGTGACCGTCTCGGCAATCGAGCGAACAAAATCCATGTCGTGTTCAACCACCACAATGGAATGATCGCCCGCTAAACGTGTTAATAACTCTGCGGTTTTATCCATCTCCTGATGAGTCATGCCGGCCACGGGTTCATCCACCAGTAACAAACGCGGGTTTTGCATTAACAACATTCCGATCTCAAGCCATTGTTTCTGGCCGTGCGACAGTGAGGTGGCTTCCTGTCCGCGCATATCCTGCAGACCAATGATCTCCATGACATCGGCGATGCGCTCGCGTTGTTCGCCATTCAGCGATGCAAACAAGGTCGGCCAGACACGTTTATCGGCGGCCATCGCCAATTCTAGATTCTGAAAAATAGTATGAAACGGAAAGATGGTCGGTTTCTGAAACTTGCGACCAATACCGGCATGTGCGATCTCATATTCGCTCATGCAGGTTAAGTCCATGGTTTGGCCAAAATAGGCCACGCCACTGTCGGGACGTGTCTTGCCGGTAATCACATCCATCATGGTGGTCTTGCCCGCACCGTTCGGGCCGATGATGCAACGTAACTCACCATCGTTGATATATAAAGTCAGATCATTGAGCGCCTTGAAACCGTCAAAGCTCACCGAGATATTCTCAACATATAAAATCGTCCCATGAGAAATATCCAGTTCACCGGGGGTAACCGAGTGTCGGCCCGCCGAAAACGGCAGACGCTTTTCCTGGACAAAATCAAATACCTGGTCACGGCGCATCACATTGCGAAGACGATCGAGTTCACGCATTTAATCATCTCCCTGTTGTATGGCCTTTGAAGAGTCTGATGCGGGTCCCTTAGTTTGTTTTTTGTTTATCTGTTTCCAGAGACCCACTAGACCTTTCGGCATAAAGACGGTAACGACAATAAATAAAGCACCCAGCGCAAACAACCAGAGTTCGGGTAAGGCTGCGGTAAAATAAGTCTTACCATAGTTCACTGCCACCGCACCTAACGCGGCACCATACAAGGTTGCTCTGCCACCGACGGCCACCCAGACCACCAGTTCGATGGAGTTTAAAGGCGAGAACTCACCGGGGTTAATAATACCCACCTGCGGCACATACAAGGCACCGGCAATACCCGCTAACACCGCTGAAACCACAAACACCCAGAGCTTAAAACTCTCAACCTTATAACCAATAAATCGAGTCCGATCCTCGGCGTCACGTATTGCGATCACCACCCGACCTAATTTTGAGGTCACGATATAGCGGCAGATTAAATAGCCAAATGCCAATGCCAATGCGGAGGCAATAAAGATCACAGCCCGTGTTGAACCTGCCTGCAAATTAAACCCAAGAATATCTTTAAAATCAGTCAGGCCGTTGTTCCCACCAAAACCCATTTCATTGCGAAAAAAAGCCAACAACAGCGCATAGGTTAATGCCTGAGTCATGATGGATAGATATACACCGGTCACACGTGAACGAAACGCCAGCCAGCCAAATACAAACGCTAACAGACCCGGCACTAATATAACCATTAACATCGCAAACCAGAACATATCGAAACCCTGCCAATACCACGGCAGTTCCGACCAGTTTAAGAACACCATGAAATCCGGCAACTCGGGATTACCGTACACACCACGATCTCCGATCTGGCGCATTAGATACATACCCATCGCATAACCACCCAAAGCAAAAAAAGCACCGTGACCCAGGCTCAATATTCCGCAATAACCCCAGACCAGATCCAGCGCAACGGCCAGTAATGCAAAGCACAGATACTTTCCCAACAAGGTTAACGTATAAGTAGTAATATGAAATACAGAATCGTGTGCGACAAATAGATTTAGACTCGGAACCAGTATGATCAGCGCTAATAAAATAGATAGCAGGGTGATACCACCCTTATCATTCTTCATCATTGTTAACACTAAGGATTGATGAGCCATGTCAGCTCTCCGCCATCCGGCCTTTTTGTGGGAATAGTCCACGTGGCCGTTTTTGAATAAATAAAATAATAAAGATCAACACCAGTATCTTGGCCATCACCGCACCGGCCCAGGGTTCAATAAATTTATTGATCACACCCAATGACATCGCCGCCACCAGAGTACCCCAAAGATTTCCGACGCCACCGAATACCACCACCATAAAAGAATCAATAATATAAGCCTGACCTAGATTTGGCCCCACATTCGTTAACTGGCTTAAGGCCACACCGGCTAATCCGGCTATGCCCGCTCCTAAACCAAAGGTGAGGGCATCCACCCACTCCGAGCGTACTCCCATTGCTTTGGCGATACTGCGATTTTGCGACACCGCACGTACCTGTAAACCAAGGCGGGTTTTTTTCAAAATTAATACCAGCGCAATGAGCACCATAAGACTAAAAGCAAAAATATATAAGCGATTATAGGTAATCGCAAAAATCGGGTTAAACTCTAATGAACCGCTCATAAAATCTGGCGTCACCACGGCCTGATTAGTCGGACCAAAGATAACTCGAACCATTTGCTGCAAGATCAAACTTACTCCAAACGTTGCCAATAAAGTCTCTAATGGGCGGCCATACATATATCGAATAACCAGTCGCTCGATCGCAACCCCAAAGGCACCCGCGACAAGAAACGCAAGTGGCATGGCAACAAAAATAGATGCGCCAATGTAATTTGGCATGATTTGCTGAACAACGTAAGCGGTATACGCACCGATCATCATCAGTTCACCATGCGCCATATTAATAACACCCATTACGCCAAAGGTAATGGCCAGGCCAATGGCAATCAAGAGCAGAACCGAACCTAAACTCAGACCAAATACAACGTTTTCCAGCACACCATAATAGGCAATCTGATCGTTTATACTGACCAATGCGAGTTTTGCCCGAGCGCGAACTTGTTCATCTTGCTCCGCATAATTACCTTCACTATCAGGTAAGGCCAGATATTCTAATTTGGATTTTACTTCGGGCAACAAGTTGCCCTTCAAAACCGAAATTGCTTCTAGTTTATTTAATTTTTGTTCCGAGCTTAAATCCCAGATAGCTATGCCGATACGGGCATCGACTATAATCGCTTCATTTTTCTCAGTCTTAATCAGTAATTTTAATAACTCATAAGAATGCTCGTTCATATTTTTAATAACCTGACGCACCGCAGCCGCCCGCACCTCATTATCTTCACTTTTTAAACTTAATGTTGCGATATAACTACGTAGCAATTTACGCAGTTTGTTATTAACGGATATTTTCTTTAACTGGCTTTTTTCAGCGATGGTCAGTATTTCTTTTGATATTACATCGGTAACGATGAAACCACTTTCATCTTGCTCCAGAAAGATAACCTGATGATTTGATTTTATAAAATACAGTTTATTGGTCAGCATCGCCTGAAACACGGCCAGCACACGCGCATCATCGACTTTAGCCAGCGCGTCAACTGCAGCGATTTTTTTCTTAAAGCCCTTGCCGGTAAAAAGAGAAATCGTATCTTCGAAACTTATAGCCTGCGTTACATCTGATATCTCAGGTGTTGATATCTCACTGGTTATCGTACTGCCCGGTTGCGATGCCAATGCAACACCACTAAAAAATAGCAATGCACTAAAGACGACATTTTGTATTGATAACATGCGTGGCATATTTTTTTTATCAAAGCCTTGTCATTAATTAAACAGGTTAATTAATCTTATATTAGTCAGGCGATCATACTCCTTGAAGTAATAATTAGTATAACTTTTGGCTCTATAACGCTGACGAGATTAATCTGCATATAAAAAAAACCCAGCTAGTTAAACTAACCGGGGTTTTATTTTATTTCATTATTTAAAGTTCTGAC
>QILH01000298.1 GCA_003233255.1 Gammaproteobacteria bacterium
CTATTTTAAAGACTACATCGAGCTTATTTTTGAAGATTTCGAAGAACTGCATGGCGATCGTACCTATGCCGATGATAAGGCCATTGTGGGCGGTATGGCACGCATTGATGGTACCGCCGTGATGTTGATCGGCCAGCAAAAAGGCCGCGACACCAAGGAAAAGGTGCAACGCAATTTTGGTATGCCACGACCGGAGGGTTATCGAAAAGCACGGCGCCTGATGGAGATGGCGGAAAAATTTAAACTGCCTTTGTTAACCTTCATCGACACCCCCGGCGCTTATCCCGGTGTCGGTGCCGAGGAACGCAATCAAAGCGAGGCGATTGCGCGTAATTTATTTGTCATGTCGAAACTGCAAACGCCCATCATTAGCACCGTGATCGGAGAAGGCGGCTCCGGTGGCGCATTGGCGATTGGCGTGTGCGATCGATTGTTGATGTTGCAATACAGTACCTATTCGGTGATCTCGCCAGAAGGTTGTGCATCCATTTTATGGAAGAGTGCGGATAAAGCGGCGGAGGCGGCCGAGGCTATGGGTCTGACCGCAGGCCGATTAAAAGAACTGGATCTGGTTGACATCGTCGTTGATGAGCCATTGGGCGGCGCACATCGTGACACGAAGGCGATTGCGAATAATCTAAAAGCCAGTTTACTCGAAACGCTGGAACATTTAAAATCGATACCCGCTGACAAATTACTTGAACAACGATATACACGCTTAATGCAGTTTGGGAATTACACCGAGTAAATGCATT
The DNA here is from genome assembly GCA_003233255.1 of Gammaproteobacteria bacterium. Lineage (GTDB taxonomy): Bacteria > Pseudomonadota > Gammaproteobacteria > UBA6429 > Thiohalophilaceae > SZUA-24. Next base: position 756 of record QILH01000298.1, read on the forward strand.
CGGTTGCAGCCTCAATCTTATCGTCACTTTTATCATTAGCTTCATTATCGCGTTTATCACCGGGAGGCCAATATGCTGTTCCCAAACGATATGTCGTCGCTTATAGCGGCGGGTGTGATTCGCATGTCCTGCTGCATGCACTACATGAACTCAGCAATCAGTTATTGGGTACAACTATTTCGGCTATTCACATCAATCACGGCCTGCACCCAGACTCCGATGCCTGGGAACAACATTGCAAAACAATTTGCAACGAGCTGACGATCGATTTTATTTCCATTCGATTAAATTTAACGGTACCCAAAGGCGAGAGCCTGGAGGCGTTTGCGCGTACGGCGCGTTATCAGGCGATTCGTGAATCATTGAAGGATGGAGACATGTTGTTGCTGGCCCAGCATCAGGATGATCAGGCGGAGACGGTTTTATTACAGGCCCTGCGTGGCTGTGGCGTAAAAGGGCTGGCGGCGATGCCTGCGCTTGTTGATTTTGGAGAGAGCTGGCAGGTTCGACCGATGTTATCGGTTACGCAAACCGAGATTGAAGACTACGCAAAACAACAAAAATTAAACTGGATCGATGATCCCAGCAATCTAGACGAAAGATTTGATCGTAATTTTTTACGCCAGCAGATTATCCCGACGTTAAAACAACGTTGGCCAGCTATGGCCGAGACTCTATCGCGAGTCGCCTCACATCAGGCCGATGCCGATCATCTGTTAACCGAACTGGCTCAATCGGACTGGGCCCTGTGTCGACAGAATGATGGCTTTCAATTGAACACGGATGGCATGGTTAGTCTCAGTCCGTTACGTCAGAAAAATCTGCTGCGTTTCTGGATTGGTGCGTTATGTGATTTTCCAATGCCGGATGCCAGCACATGTCAATTGATCCTTGAGCAGGTCATCAACGCGAGGCCAACTGCTGAGCCTGAATTACGCTGGTCTGATGTGGTTGTGCGTCGGTACCGAGGTGTTTTATATCTCGAAAAACACTATTTTACGGATAATCAGTGGCAACAGAGCTGGGATCTCTCAAGTCCGCTGATTTTACCGGATGGAGAGAAACTACAGGTTCGTTCAGTTGAAGGGCAGGGACTTGTTTTGCCAGAAAATCAAACCCGGGTATCGGTTCGCTTTCGCCGCGGCGGGGAGAAATGTCAGTTGCCTGGGCGATGTCATCGACATGAATTGAAAAAATTACTCCAGGAGTGGGGAGTGCCGCCGTGGCAGCGCGATCGTATCCCGTTGATCTGTGTTGATGATCAGGTGGTGCAGGTCGTTGGCTATAGTGTATGTGAGCCATTTATCGCCAGCGCAGGCCAGATGGGTCATGAAATTTATATTAATCAATAACAAATACTTATGTCCCATTGAAACCCGAGGGAAAAACATGGACAATAGTTCGGGCTGCACACTGAAATTTGTGCACAGATTAACGTGGTGTCGGCCTTGAAGTACAAGCCTCAGAGTGACGAAAATGGCTCTGAATGGGTAAATTAACAAGGCAAGCAGCGAATTGATGACGAAATACGTATTTATCACGGGCGGTGTTGTGTCCTCACTGGGCAAGGGCATCGCCTCCGCCTCATTAGCGGCTTTACTTGAAGCTCGCGGTATCAAAGTCACTCTGTTAAAACTCGACCCCTATATAAATGTCGATCCGGGCACCATGAGTCCGTTTCAACATGGCGAAGTGTTTGTCACCGAAGACGGTGCCGAGACCGATCTGGATCTGGGTCATTATGAACGCTTTGTTCGAACCACGATGAAACAGAAAAATAATTTCACCACCGGACGTATTTACGAAACGGTTATCGAAAAAGAGCGTCGTGGTGATTATCTTGGTGCCACCGTGCAGGTTATTCCACACATTACGGATGAGATTAAACACAGCGTGATCGCTGGCGCCGAAGGGGCCGATGTGGCGATGATCGAGATTGGCGGTACGGTTGGTGACATCGAATCCTTGCCCTTTTTAGAGGCGATTCGACAAATGGGTTTTGAGTTAGGGCATGACAACGTACTGTACATGCATCTGACCTTGTTGCCGTATATCCCAACAGCGGGTGAGCTCAAAACCAAACCGACGCAGCACTCGGTAAAAGAATTACGTTCAATTGGTATACAACCTGATATTTTGCTATGTCGCGCTGATCGTCCTATACCCGAAGATGAGCGCCGTAAGATTGCGCTGTTCACCAACGTTGAAAACCGTGCGGTGATCGAATGTCTGGATGCCGATAGTATTTATAAAATACCCAATCAGTTACACAAACAGGATCTTGACGATATTGTAATCGATAAATTAAATATCAAGGCTCCTGCAGCAGATTTAACTGAGTGGGATAATTTTACCACAGCACTGGCCAATCCGACCGGTCAGGTAACCATTGCCATGGTCGGAAAATATATGGATTTAACCGAATCCTATAAATCATTATCGGAAGCATTGATCCATGCCGGTGTGCATACTCATACCCAGGTTAAAATACAATATGTTGATTCCGAAGATATAGAAAATAATGGCGCCGAGAGTTTAACCGAAGTCGATGCGATATTAGTTCCCGGTGGGTTTGGTGAACGTGGGATTGAAGGCAAGATCAAAACGGCGCAATATGCACGTGAAAATAAAATTCCTTATCTAGGTATTTGTTTGGGGATGCAGGTGGCTGTGATTGATTATGCGCGTCATGTTGCCGATCTGAAAGATGCCAACAGCACTGAATTTAATACCAGTACACCTCATCCGGTGATTGCCTTAATCACCGAATGGCAAACAGAAGAAGGCTCAATCGAACAACGGGGTGAAGATTCCAATATGGGCGGCACCATGCGACTGGGTGGTCAGCTTTGCCATCTTGAACCCGATAGTCTGGCTAAGGCGGCGTATAAAAAAGAACAGATCACCGAGCGTCATCGTCACCGCTATGAGTTCAATAATAAATATCTCGAACAGCTAGAACAGGCGGGTTTAAAATTCTCCGGGCGTTCGGTTGATAACAAGTTAATGGAAATCATCGAGATTCCGGATCATCCCTGGTTTGTTGCCTGCCAGTTTCATCCCGAGTTCACTTCAACTCCGCGTGATGGGCATCCCTTGTTTACCAGTTTCATTTCTGCAGCAAGAGAATCAACCACAGCAAAGCGTCAGGCGGCGGCTGCAGTTTAATGGATACGCTATGTGGATTTCAGGTTGGACTGAATAAACCTTTCTTTTTGATTGCCGGTCCGTGCGTGATCGAGTCAGAAGAACTGGCAATGCAAACGGCGAATGAGTTAAAAACGATTTGCGCTGAATTAGATATACCTTTTATTTATAAATCATCCTACGATAAGGCCAACCGCACTTCAGCAAACAGTTTTCGAGGTTTGGGTATCGAAGAAGGGCTACGTATTTTACAAAAAGTAAAAGACGAAGTCGGCGTCCCGGTATTAACCGACGTACACGAGGATACCCCGTTAGACGAAGTGGCCAGTGTGGTGGACGTGATGCAAACGCCGGCCTTTCTGGTCAGGCAAACTAATTTTATTCAGGCGGTCGCGCGTCAGGGTATTCCAGTGAATATTAAAAAAGGTCAGTTTCAGGCGCCCTGGGACATGCAAAACGTGGTTGATAAAGCAAAAGCGGTGGGCAATGATCAAATCATGGTTTGCGAGCGGGGTGCATCGTTTGGCTATAATACCCTGGTCTCGGATATGCGCGGTCTGGCCATCATGCGCGAAACCGATTGCCCGGTGGTGTTTGATGCAACGCATTCGGTGCAACAACCCGGTGGGCAGGGCAGTGTCTCGGGCGGGCAACGTGAATTTATTCCGGTGTTAGCCCGAGCGGCGATCGCGGCGGGAATATCGGGGCTGTTTATGGAAACGCACCCGGATCCTTCAAAAGCAAAAAGCGATGGCCCCAACGCCTGGCCATTAGACATGATGAAAGGATTATTAATCGTATTGAAAGAATTAGACGATACGGTAAAACGACATGAGTTACATGAACAGTCACTTATGATGCAAACTTAAATATAGACATTAATTAAATAAGCAATGAACGGACGATAACGAAATAATGAGCAACAGCAAGATTAAAAATATTATAGGACGTGAAATCATTGATTCACGCGGTAACCCAACCATCGAAGCCGATGTTATTTTAGAGTCGGGTGTAATCGGCCGTGCTGCGGTTCCGTCTGGCGCCTCAACCGGTACGCGCGAAGCACTGGAATTGCGTGATGGTGATAAATCGCGTTATGGCGGCAAAGGTGTATTGAAAGCAATCGGCCACGTAAATAAAGAATTAAAAGATGTTTGTGTCGGGCTTGAGGCAACGGATCAACGTGCCGTCGATCAGGCGATGTTAGATGCGGATGGGACAGAGAACAAAGATAAACTCGGTGCCAACGCTTTACTCGCGGTATCACTTGCCGCCGCGCATGCCTCGGCGAATATACAAAACAAACAGTTGTATGAAGTGATGGCGACTAGCAATGATTTCCTTTTGCCGGTACCGATGATGAACATTATCAATGGTGGTTCGCATGCGGACAACAGTGTTGACCTGCAGGAGTTCATGGTGATTCCGGTGGGTGCGCCGACCATGGCCGAAGCGATTCGATACGGCGCTGAAATTTTTCACTCACTGAAGAGTGTGTTAAGTGACAAAGGCCTGAATACATCGGTAGGCGACGAAGGCGGTTTCGCGCCGGATTTACCCTCCAATGAGTCGGCCATTAGTATTATTTTGCAGGCCGTGGAAAAAGCCGGTTATAAACCGGGTGAAGACATATATATAGGTATCGATGCGGCGAGCAGTGAGTTCTATAAAGATGGCAAGTATGTATTGGCATCAGAAAACAAAAGCCTGGACTCGGAACAGCTTATCGACGTATTTGAAGACTGGGTGAGTAAATATCCTATCTTAAGCATCGAAGACGGCCTGGATGAAGGGGACTGGGGCGGCTGGAAGTCTTTGACTGAACGTCTGGGTAAAAAAATCCAGCTGGTCGGCGACGATCTATTTGTAACCAATACCAAAATTCTGCAGGAAGGCATCGACAAACAGATCTCGAACTCCATCCTGATTAAAGTAAATCAGATTGGTACGCTGAGTGAGACTCTGGATGCGATCGCGATGGCGAAAAAGGCCAATTTCACTTCGGTGATCTCGCATCGCTCGGGTGAAACCGAAGATACCACGATTGCCGATCTTGCCGTGGCCACCTCAGCTGGACAGATTAAAACCGGTTCAATGTCGCGCTCTGATCGGGTAGCAAAATATAACCAGTTGCTTAGAATTGCAGAACATTTAGGCGATAAAGGGCAATACGCCGGTAGAAATGCATTCTATAATATAGGTAACTTTTAAAGAAATGCCTATGAAAATACGCTAATGAAAATAGTAGCCGCCATATTGGTTACCATGCTGGTCGTGCTCCAATACGACTTATGGATTGGAGAGGGCAGCATGACGGCGGCCTGGCGGCTTGACACCACGATTGAAACACAACAAAAAGAAAATGCTCGCTTGGGGGCTCGTAATGAAACCCTGGCCGCTGAGGTCAATGATCTGAAATCCGGCACGGCGGCCATCGAGGAACGTGCGCGCAGTGAGCTGGGTATGATCAAAAAAGATGAAACCTTTGTGCAAATCATAGAAGATCATCCAAAATCGAAATAAAAACCATCCGACTAACGTATATTTCTTTTCACACTCTAAACGACTATGCCTAATTCAACCGCTTCGACTGATAAATCAGCCCCGTTGCATTACTGGGCGATTGTACCGGCTGCCGGGATCGGTACACGCATGGGGGCAGATTATCCGAAACAATATTTACCTCTGGCCGGGCGTCCGGTCATCGAACATACTCTCGAGCGTTTAGCGCAACATCCGTTAATCACTGAGATCGTGGTTGCGCTTGCAAAAGAGGATAGCTACTGGACGGAGATTAATTTACAAAAAATGTCTAAACCGGTTACCACCACCAATGGCGGTACTGAACGTTGTGATTCTGTTTTAAATGGTTTAAAGGCAATCGAATCCAGGGCCAATGATAAAGACTGGGTGCTGGTACACGATGCAGCCCGACCCTGTGTGCGCGTGGCCGATATTGAACAATTGATTAGCCAATGCAAAAACACCGATGGCGGCCTGTTAGGCATCGCAGCGAAAGACACAATGAAACTGGTTGATGATGAGGCTTGTGTGACTCAAACTCTAAATCGTGAATTTATCTGGCAAGCCTTTACGCCACAAATGTTTCGTTATCGAAATTTACGTGACGCACTAGAACAGGGCTTGCGCTCGGGTAAACCGATAACCGATGAGGCGATGGCGATGGAGTTAGCCGGTTATCGACCTAAACTTGTATCAGCGCATGCGGATAACATTAAAATAACCCGGCCCGAAGATCTGGCTTTAGCTGAGTTTTACCTACAACAACAAAATGAGCATTTATCACGTCATTCCCGCGATACCCCCTAATTATTTTTTTGAGGGGCACGATGAGGCGGGAATCCAGAAACACTATAAAACTGATTAAGGATTAAGGCAGCATGAAGTTTCGTATAGGCAATGGCTTTGATGCCCATCAATTTAAGCCGGGTGAAAAATTAATTCTCGGCGGCGTTGAAATCCCCCATCATTCCGGAATGGAAGCCCACTCAGATGGCGATGTGGTGTTGCATGCACTATGCGATTCGATTCTCGGCGCTTTAGCGAAAGGTGATATTGGCCAGCATTTTCCGGATAATTCAGAAAAATTTGCAGGCATTGATAGCCGCATTTTATTACGACAGGTTTATCAAATCATGGCGGACGAGAATTATGTTATCGGTAATGTTGATATTACGATCATCGCCCAGACCCCAAAGCTGGCAACGTATATTGAAGGTATGTGCGAAATCATCGCAGAGGATTTACAGGTCAATAAATCAGCGATCAGCGTAAAGGCCACGACGACCGAAAAAATGGGCTTTACCGGGCGCGAAGAAGGCATCGCGGTGATGAGCTCGGTGTTGCTCAATTCAAAAAATTAGTTTTATTTTTGTCGTCATTATTTCAACAGTTGTTTCCAGCCGCATACTCTCCAGCAGTCGGTTCGGGCAAGCTTAAACAGTTTGCTGAAGATTTCATTGTAATTGAAACACTTTCCTTTCCGTTTACAGGTGAAGGTGAGCATGGTTATTTGAAAATCAGGAAAACCGGGCAGAATACTCAGTGGGTGTGCCAGCGGCTTGCCAGGCACTTTTCGGTCAAAGAGCGTGATATCGGTTATGCGGGTTTGAAAGATCGTCATGCCGTCACCACGCAGTGGTTTAGTCTACCCTATAAAAATATTTCAGACGAAAAAATAGCGGCGTTTATAGAAGAGGGCATCGAGATACTGGAATGGCAACGTCATTCCGGCAAACTGCGCAAAGGCGCGATCAAATATAACCAGTTTGAGATTACACTGCGCGATGTGAAGCTTGATTCCGATGAACTGGCCGAGCGGTTAATATTAATTAAGCAACAGGGCGTGCCCAATTATTTCGATGACCAACGTTTTGGACGCCAGCGGCAGAATCTAACCGCGTTTAACGATATGGTCGAAGGGAAGTTTAAACCCAAACGGCATAAACAACGAATCTATATCTCGGCTGCACGTTCCTGGTTGTTTAATCAGGTGTTAGCAAAAAGAGTAGAACAAAACAACTGGGCTACTGGTATTGCTGGTGATGTATATCAACTAGACGGCAGCAAAAAAGTGTTTGCAACGGATGTGCTGGATGATGAGATTTGCCAGCGATTAATGGAAAACGATATCCATCCTACTGCGCCGTTATGGGGGGTAGGGGATTTAATGACGGCACTGGATGCACAAAACTTTGAGACAACGGTTTTGCAAGATTGGCAAGGATGGTGTAACCAATTAGAACAGGCGGGGTTAAAACAACAACGTCGAGCAACACGGGTGATACCGATTGAGTTTGAGTATGATTATAATCAGGATCAAAAACGGCTTACGTTAAGCTTTAAACTCCCCAGCGGGGCCTATGCGACCAATCTGGTTGGTGAAATTATAGTTCTGGATAGCAAGCTGTAGATTTAACTCTCAACTCTCATTCTGAGCGAAGCGAAGAATCTTTGTGCGTTGTGTTGTGTGAACTTTAACGTTGTAGGATCCTTTGCTTCGCTCAAGATGACAGGCGGAACAGCGATGAAATAATTTTATATTATAAAAACATCTTAAGCTGAAATCGTAAATTGATTGATCAATGAGTCGAGTTGTGTGGATAATTTTGATAGCTCCGTGCTCGCGGCGGTAGTTTGATCGGCCGCCCCTGCGGTGTCATGCGAAAGCTGGCTGATATTGACGATGTTTTTATTCATCTCCTCAGCCACGGAGGTTTGTTCTTCTGCGGCACTGGCAATCATTGCGTTCATTTCATTGATGGTCGCGACTGCGGTAGTAATTGCCTCTAATGAGGTGGCGGCTTCTTTGGCCTGTTCAACACCGGCCTGTGCCGAGGTGCGCCCCTGTTCCATTGCCTCGACCGCATTGCGCGCACCGCTTTGTAAGCGTTCGATCATTTCCTGAATTTCCTGCGTCGAGGTTTGAGTACGACTGGCCAGAGTTCGGACTTCATCGGCAACTACGGCAAAACCGCGACCTTGTTCACCAGCTCGGGCTGCCTCAATCGCAGCGTTCAATGCAAGCAGGTTGGTTTGTTCGGCAATGCCCTTGATCACGTCTAAAACGCTGCCAATGTTTTCACTGTCTTTATCGAGTTGGTGAATGGCTTCTGCAGTGTGTTCAACGTTGTCGGCTAATTGTTGTATCGCTTGTGAGGTTTGCATAACAATGGTTTTACCCTCTTTTGCTTCGCTATCAGCGTTGTTGGCGGCTTCAGCCGCAGAGGAGGCATTGTTGGCCACTTCCTGCACCGTGGCGGCCATCTCATTCATTGCGGTGGCGACCTGTTCAGTTTCACTGGACTGCTTGGAAATGTTGTGACTGGCATTACGTGCCACCGTATCCATTTCTTCTGAGGCGGCGGCGAGTTGTCCGGTTGCGCTGACAATTTGCTGGATCAAGGCTTCAAATTTTTCGACCATTAGATTAAACGACTCGGCGACATGCTGCATTTCGTCGCGGCTATTATTGTCCATTCTTATGGTCATATCGCCGCCGCTCATAGTGTCGAGTGCATATTGTAGAGACTGATAGTTATCACTGATGGTGGCGTTATAGGCTAATACGGTATAAACAAATAAAATCAGAGCGCCCCCGGTGATGGCCAGCAGGGTGATTTTCATTGTGGCTTCTTCAACGCCCATGATCGCAATCCAGCCCAGGATGGCCATCGGCGCAAGACTCATTATGGCCAGAAGGGCTATTTTTGCGGTACTGGGTAGCCGATTCAATATGGCGGCGGCTGGGGCGTAGGCGGGGTTCATAAAATTCTCCTTATTGTCAGCACCGTGCCGTTCAATATTATGTTGAGAGATATCGGAAAATTACCCGGATTACTTTAATTCGCGTTAATGACCGAAAAAATATATGGGAATTAAATGCGCTTGAGCAATACATAGAGCGCGCCATTCCCGCCATCAAAGGGGCGGGCTGAGCAAAAAGCAAGCACATTATCCCACTGGCGTAACCATTTATTGACCCGGTTTTTTAACACCGGAATCTGATTCTTTGAGCTGAGCCCTTTGCCGTGAATGACGCGAATACAGCGTATATGCTGGCGTTGGCAGCGGACGATGAAGTCCATCAATTCAGCATGAGCCTGATCCGATGTCAGTCGATGTAGATCCAGCTCGGCTTCAATGCTCAGCTGACCGCGCCGGAGTTTTTTCATCACGCTTTGCTGCACGCCTGGCAGGGAATAAATAAGTTCATCCCCCTGTTCCAGATTTACATCAAATGGGGCGGGATCAAGGGTTTCAGTAATGACGAGCTGTTCATCTTTCAGGCGTTGTACCGGAATGGGTTTGATGCGGCTGCGGTAGGGTTTTACCGTCGTTGTTTTTAAACGGCGAGTCCCCTTGACGGCATCCCGGAACAGGTGGGTATCGTCTTTTTCCGGATCACTGTCTTTTTGGTCGGCCATGTAATGTATTTATCGTGAGTGTGTTCAGCTGATATTTCCAGTATATTACCCTATTGATGTAATGAGCAGTCCAATTGATACTGGATGGCCTCAAGCAGTAGACGGTGGTTAATAGATTGATGCATATTTTACTTAGCAACGATGATGGTTTTGAAGCCACAGGTATTCGTTGCATGGCCGATGCCTTACAAGCCATTGCCGAGGTGACCCTGGTGGCGCCGGATAGAAACCGCAGCGGAGCCAGCAATTCTTTAACGCTCGATGATCCGATTCGTGCGACCGCCATTACGGATTCAATTTTTAAAGTCGATGGGACACCAACCGATTGTGTGCATCTGGCGATTACCGGTTTACTGGCTAAAGAGCCGGATATTGTGGTGTCAGGCATCAATGCCGGGGCGAATTTGGGCGATGATGTACTGTATTCTGGAACCGTGGCCGCGGCGATGGAAGGGCGTTTTCTGGGGCTACCGGCAATTGCGGTCTCGCTGGTCGGTTCCCAACTGAGGCATTACGAAACGGCGGCTCAAGTCGTTGTGGGTTTGTTAAATGACCTTGCCAATGCGCCTTTACCCTCCGATACCATACTCAATATCAATGTCCCGGATCTGCCGAAAGATGAAATAGTCGGTATTAAGACCACGCGTCTGGGGCACCGGCATAAATCAGAGCCGGTGATACGCGATAAAGATCCGCGGGGTCGCGATCTGTTTTGGGTCGGGCCGCCTGGCGAAGAGAAAGAGGACGGTCCCGGAACCGATTTTGATGCGGTTCGTAATGGTTATGTCTCGGTCACCCCCTTGCATGTGGATTTAACCCGCCATTCCGCTATTCCTGAGCTCACTAAATGGCTACAGGAAATTCAATCATGAACAACCGCAACGGAATTGGAATGACCTCACAACGAACGCGTGATCGTCTGGTAGCTCGCCTCGAACAAGAGGGGATTCACGATCCGCGAGTGCTTGAGGTCATTCGCAATACGCCAAGACATCTGTTTATGGACGAGGCGATGGCCAGCCGCGCCTACGAAGATACCGCGCTGCCCATCGGCCACGGTCAGACCATTTCGCAGCCGTATATCGTGGCCAGAATGACCGAGGCCCTGTTGCAGCCGGTGATCCCCAGCAAGGTACTTGAGATCGGTACCGGTTCAGGTTATCAAACCGCTGTGCTGTCACAATTGATTGATCAGGTATACAGCGTCGAGCGTATCGAACATTTATTAAATCAATCCCGCCAGCGACTGATGAAACTGAATATGCGCAACACCCATCTAAAAGTAGCGGATGGATACGCAGGCTGGCGACAGTATGCGCCCTACGATGCCATTATTGTTACGGCGGCTCCGACCACGATTCCCAATGATTTAATTCAACAACTGGCCTTTGGTGGCCGAATGATCGTGCCGGTGGGTGAAGCAAATCAGCAACGCTTAATGGTGATTACGCGAGATGAAGAGGGTGTCACTGAGCAGGAACTGGAGTGGGTTAGTTTTGTACCCATGGTCAAAGGCCAGCACCTGGGACATTCAAACTAGGTATTTTGGCAATGAAAATTTTTCAATCCATGTTTGATATCGCCATGCGCTGGTCGCGCCATCGTCATGCACCGGCCTATCTGGGCGGATTAAGTTTTGTTGAGTCCTGTGTTTTACCCTTTCCGCCACCGGATGTCATGCTGGCTCCGATGTCACTGGCCAAACCGGACAAGGCGTGGTTTTTTGCCGGCATTACCACGATTCTATCGGTGTTGGGTGGCTTGCTCGGCTATCTTATTGGCGCCACCTTATTTTCGGCTATGGAACCTCTGTTGCATGAATATGGGTATTGGGACAAATACCTGTTCGCCGTCGAAGCGTTTAAGGAATATGGGCCCTGGGCAGTCTTCATTGCCGGTTTTTCACCTATCCCGTATAAAATTTTCACCATATCAGCCGGCGCCTTGAGCATGGCGCTGCTGCCCTTTATATTGGCCTCGTTGGTTGGACGCGGTGCGCGCTTTTTTCTGGTGGCCGGACTCATGCGTTGGGGTGGTGAAAAAATGGAACACAAGCTTAAACAATATATCGACTGGTTAGGATGGCTTGTGATCGCAGGAGTGATTGTTGGAATTATTGTCTATAAAACTGTCTATGCGCCGTAATGGAATTTTACTTACAAGCGCAATAGTGTGTATTGCCTTGTTGGTCGGATGCACCGGTGGCCCAGCGAGTTATAGTTATTACACCGGGGTAAAAAATCCGCGTCCCAAATCGTCAAAGACGGTTGTAAAACAGCCTGACAATACGATCCCGTCTAAAAATTCGAGTTCATCACACCGAAATCATACTTATCACTATGTAAAAAAAGGTGACACGTTATATTCGATAGCCTGGCAATATGGTTACGATGCACGTGAGATAGCAGGCTGGAACCGGGTACGCTGGCCGTATACGATTTACCCAAAACAAAAATTGCGGGTAAAACCACCGGCTAAAAATAAGAAAACCGCAAAATCACCGTCAAAACGCAGTATTAAACCCAAAGCCACAAGATCAAAAAAGCCTTCGTCATCGTCAAAGTATACGTCGGCGAGTAAACAAAAATGGCGCAAGCTAAGCTGGCAGTGGCCGACGAAGGGAAAAATAATCGGAACCTTTTCGGCTCGCGATCGTGGTAAAAAAGGTTTGGACATTGCCGGCAAAAAAGGGCAACCTGTCTATTCTGCTTCGGGAGGGCAGGTCGTTTATAGCGGCAGTGGGCTGCGCGGGTACGGAAATTTAATCATTATAAAACATAATGACACTTTTTTTAGTGCCTATGCTCACAACCATCGCTTATATGTGAAGGAACAACAAAAAGTAAAGAAAGGCCAACACATTGCGGATATGGGAAGCAGTGAGGCACAACGTGTCATGCTGCATTTTGAAGTTCGTCGTAACGGTAAACCAGTGGATCCAAAGCGATACTTACCGAAGCGACGCTAACCCAAGTAGGTGGATGGAGTATGAGGGAACAAACGAGTAGCGCCAAATCAAAAGTAAAAGCCGCAGAGAAAGAAGTCGAAGTTCTGGTTGATGATGCTGAGATTGAGGCAGATTCAACCGACGACGAAGCGAAAGAAAAAATCGAAGCGGGTGAGGCTAAGGCTGAAAAAAAATCGGCTGAAGATAAACCGGAGGCTAAAAAGCCTGCGGCTAAAACCACTACCTACAAACCTGGCAATATTCCTGACGGTCAGCTCGATGCGACCCGCCTCTACCTGGGCGAGATCGGTTATTCCCCATTATTAACCGCTGAAGAAGAAGTCCATTATTCCCGCATGGCGCAACGCGGCGAAGAAGCGGGTCGTAAAAAAATGATTGAAAGCAACCTTCGCCTGGTGGTAAAGATTGCCCGTCGTTATTTAAATCGTGGTCTGGCCCTGCTGGATTTGATCGAAGAAGGCAATCTGGGTCTGATTCGTGCGGTGGAAAAATTCGATCCGGAACGTGGCTTTCGCTTTTCGACCTACGCAACCTGGTGGATTCGCCAGACGATCGAACGTGCGATCATGAATCAAACTCGTACCATTCGATTACCGATCCACGTCGTTAAAGAAATTAATATCTATTTACGTGCTGCCCGCCATTTAGCCCAAACCCTCGATCATGAACCCAGTCCGGAAGAAATTGCTGAGATGCTGGACAAACCGATTGCGGATGTTAAACGCATGCTTGGGCTCAATGAGCGCATCGCGTCGGTCGACAGCCCGTTGGGTCGTGATGCCGATAACTCCTTGCTCGACGCCATACCGGATGAAAATAATACGGATCCGGTTGTCCTGCTGCAGGACGATGATGTGCGTGGCAACATCGAACAATGGCTGGGTCAGTTAACCGAGAAACAACGCGAAGTCGTTGAACGTCGTTTTGGTCTAAATGGCCACGATGTATCGACATTGGAAGAGGTGGGTAACACGATTGGCGTCACCCGCGAACGAGTCCGCCAGATTCAGATTGAGGCGCTACGTAAATTGCGTGAGATCCTGGAAAAAGAGGGATTCTCCGGCGAGGCGTTGCTTCGATAGGCCATGTTCAGGATATTTTTTCTGACTACGCGAGTCTAACCCGATTTCGAGTCGCACCCACACCGCCCTGACTAAACAACGATTATGGCC
>QILH01000252.1 GCA_003233255.1 Gammaproteobacteria bacterium
GAGCACCATAAGGTCACCTGTAAAGGTGACTTCCCTTTTGACCCAGGTTTCTCCCCCGAGCCTGGGTTTTTTTTTATCATTTCCGGTTAAATAAAAATTTGTTAATAAAGAGTTAGTCTTGTTCGATATAATGGCATAATGCGCGTGCCGGTGAACTGGCGACTGAAATAATATAACTTATTGATATATCATGTGTTTTGACAAAAATTCCGCTAACCTGTAGCCCCTGGCTAACTTACGATTAATAGAAAGAACTGAACCTATGCCACAAAAAGAGCAAATTGTGACCATCCACAAGGTCGTCACCTTTACCTATATTATTCAAGACGGACAGGACGAGAAGGTTTTGGAGCAGTCTGATCTGCCCATGTCCTATATCCATGGTGTTGATGGCAAGATGTATCCTTCGGCGGAGCGTGCAATGGAAGGTAAAAAGATGGGGGACGTGATTGCGGTTAGTCTTTCGCCTGAGGAGGGTTTTGGTTATCCTGATCCGGAATTAATGCATACAGAAAAAGTAGAGAATGTGCCGGACGAGTATTGCCGCATTGGCGCCGAGGCGATGTTCGAAAATGAGGATGGCGAGACGATTACCATGAAGGTGACTAAAATAGAAAATGGTGAGGTTACTCTGGACGCCAATCATCCTTTTGCCGGTAAAACGGTTGTCTTCAGAATGACCGTCGTGGGCGTGCGTGATGCCACTGCAGAAGAAGTGGGTTCCGGGGACGTGATTGATTCCCAGGGCCCATTAACCATGCAGTAGCTTGTGTCAATGAGATCGTATACCAGGAGACAATATAAAGGAGCATGAAAAAACAAGCACAAGTAAGTGTGATTATTCTTGCTGCAGGGCAAGGCACACGGATGAAATCAAAGTTGCCCAAGGTATTACACTCGATTGGTGGTAAGTCCTTACTAACCCACGTAATCCATACCGCCGCAGAATTGAATGCCCAACATACCGTGGTGGTGCATGGTCACGGCGGTGAGTTAGTGAAAAACAGTCTGGTTGCTGAGTCGGTTATCTGGGTTGAACAAAAAGCACAACTGGGCACCGGGCATGCGGTGGATCAGGCCACACCTCATATTGACGATAATCATATTATATTGGTTTTGTACGGTGATGTGCCGCTGATTCAATCATCGACTCTGTCTGAACTCATCGATAAAACAGCAACTAATGCACTGGCCATCCTGACCGTGCATCTGAAGAATCCACAGGGTTATGGACGTATTGTGCGTGATAGCGCGGGCGCGATTCAGCGCATTGTTGAGCAAAAGGATGCGAGTGAAGACGAGCTGGCGATCAACGAGATCAACACGGGCATTCTGGCGGTGCAGGGAAAGTTGTTAAAATCCTGGTTGAACCGGCTGGAAAATAACAATGCACAGGATGAATATTATTTAACGGATATCATCGCCATGGCCGTTGCCGATGGCGTTGCTGTGAACGCGGCTCATCCCGCTGGCGAAGACGAAGTATTAGGCGTCAATAGTCGCAGTCAGTTAGCGTATCTGGAGCGGGTTTTTCAACATGATCAGGCCGAGTCATTAATGCGACAGGGGGTCACGCTAATCGATCCAGCGCGGCTGGACGTGCGCGGTCAGGTTACGGTGGGTAAGGATGTCACCCTGGATGTGAATGTTATATTAGAAGGCCAGGTTGTGATTGCCGATGACGTCTACATTGGCCCGAACTGTGTCATTCGCGACAGCGTTATTGGCGAAGGCGTTCAGATTCAGGCGATGTGCGTGCTGGATAACGCCGTGGTCGGTACAAACTGTCTGCTTGGCCCCTACTCCCGCTTGCGACCCGGTGCAGAATTAAAAGGTGATAACCACATCGGTAATTTTGTTGAAATTAAAAACAGCGTAATTGGCGTCGGATCTAAGGTCAATCACTTAACCTATATTGGTGATACGGATATGGGTAGCAGGGTAAACATTGGCGCTGGTACGATTACTGCCAATTATGATGGTGCCAATAAACATCGTACTATGATTGGGGATAATGCTTCGACTGGTTCTAACAGTGTGCTGGTCGCGCCGGTCTGTCTGGGCGATAAGGCGACGCTGGGTGCGGGTACGGTGCTGACGAAGGACGCGCCGAAAGGAAAACTAACCGTGGCTCGCACACGTCAGACTACCATTGATGGGTGGCAACGGCCGGAGAAAAAAAGTAACAAGGGTCAAAAATAATAAATTGAATTCCATCCCTCATTCATAACGAGCAGAGGGTATTACTTAATGGAGAAAATGTATGTGTGGTATTGTTGGCGCCGTTGCTGAGCGCGACGTTGTACCTATTTTAGTAGAGGGGCTTAATCGTCTGGAATATCGCGGTTACGATTCTGCTGGGGTCGCGGTTCTGGATGCTGAAGGTAATCTGGATCGGGTTAGAATGCCGGGTAAAGTGAGTCAGCTTGAAAATGCGATCAAAGAAAATGAATTGCATGCAACGATTGGTATCGCCCATACCCGTTGGGCAACTCATGGTGAACCTACTGAATCGAATGCACATCCTCACATATGCCGTAACACTCTTGCCGTGGTTCACAATGGCATCATTGAAAATCACGAAAAATTACGCATCGCGCAAACTCAGCAGGGTTATGAATTTACCTCCGATACCGATACAGAAGTGATCGTTCACCAATTATTCGAGCACCATGTTGTTAAAGAAAAGGATTTGTTGACGGCTGTTACCGCAACCTTGAAAGAACTCGAAGGTGCTTATGCCTTAGGCGTCATCAGTAAAAATGAGCCCGGTCGCCTGATAGCGACGCGCAGTGGCAGTCCATTGGTGATTGGTATTGGTATCGGCGAATATTTTATTGCCTCAGACGTGGCGGCATTATTACCGGTAACCCAGCGGTTTATTTTTATGGAAGAAGGTGATATTGCCGATATCCGTCGCGATTCACTGACTATTTATAACTCTAAAGGTAAAAAGGTTGAACGCGAAATAAAAGAAAGCGAATTATCGGCAGACGCGGTAACTCGTGGTGAATACCGCCACTATATGCTAAAAGAAATCTTCGAACAAAGTAAGGCGATTGCCGATACACTTGAAGGTCGTATTAGTGGCAATAAAGTTCTGGAAGAAAGCTTTGGCGCCAATGCCGGTGAAGTATTTGATCAGGTTAAGGCGGTGCATATTGTTGCCTGTGGAACCAGTTATCATGCAGGGCTGATCGGTAAGTACTGGTTAGAGAGCCTGGCCGGGATTCCCTGCAGTGTCGAAGTGGCGAGTGAATTTCGTTATCGTAAACCGGTTGTGCATCCTAACTCGTTAATCGTTACCATTTCTCAGTCCGGTGAAACAGCCGATACCTTAGCGGGGCTACGATTAGCGAAAAAACATGGCTTTGGATATTCGCTGGCAATTTGTAACGTACCGGAAAGTTCCTTAGTACGTGAGTCCGATGCCCAGCTTATGACCCGTGCTGGTCCCGAGATCGGTGTGGCCTCTACCAAAGCGTTTACCACGCAACTGGTTGCATTAATGTTACTGGTGATTGTATTGGGTCGCCGCTATGGCATGGACGCGGATGAAGAGGCGCGTATCGTCAAACAGCTTGAGGCATTACCGGTCAAGGTTGAAAAGGTATTAGAGCTGGATAAGGAAATTGAAATCATGGCCGAGGATTTTGCCGATAAACATCATGCCCTGTTCCTTGGGCGTGGCCAGCATTATCCGGTCGCGATGGAAGGGGCGTTAAAATTAAAAGAGATCTCCTATATTCATGCAGAAGCCTATGCAGCGGGCGAATTAAAACATGGGCCATTGGCCCTGGTCGATGCCGAGATGCCAGTCGTGGCCGTAGCCCCGAATAATGAACTGCTGGATAAATTAAAATCGAATCTGCAGGAAGTGCGTGCCCGCGGCGGAGTGCTTTATGTCTTTGCGGACGAAGATCTAAAATACAAAGGGGATGAGTTTACCAAGGTTCTGCACGTGGTTTCCTGTGAAGATGAGACTTCGCCAATTATACAAACCATCCCGATGCAGTTGTTGTCGTATTATGTGGCCCTGTTAAAAGGTACGGATGTGGATCAGCCGCGTAATTTAGCGAAATCTGTGACCGTCGAATAAATTATTCAGTGAGCAGGGTAAGTGTGTTATTGGCAAAGGGTGTTCAGTGAATAGCATGGCAATTATAAAACAATAGATGGAGCTATTGTGAAATTTGATTACATACTTATCGACGCCAGAAGGCAGGCGTTAGTAGAACCAGCAAGGTAAAGATTTCAAGACGACCTAACAACATGGTGAAAGACAGGATCCATTTTGCCGCATCGGTAATCGAAGCATAATTAGCGCCGACCATGTTTAGGCCGGGACCGAGATTGTTAATAGCGGCGGCCGTGGCCGAAAAAGCGGAAACCTGATCAAGTCCGGTCAGCATTAATAATAATAAAATGATGCTAAAACTTGCTACGTAGGCTGAGAAAAATCCCCACACAGAAGTAATAACGTGGTTCGGTATCGGTTTGCCACCGACCTTGGTGGTGATGACCGCATTCGGATGAATTACGCGCATGATTTCACGCATACCCTGTTTGATCAACAACAGGAATCGAATCACTTTCATGCCGCCGCCAGTTGATCCGGCACAGGCACCGATAAAACTGGTAAACAATAATAATACGGGTAAAAAACCTGGCCAGGTATGATATTCATGGGTGGTGAAGCCGGTGGTGGTGCCAATGGAGACGGCCTGAAATACGCCATGTAAAATGGCGCTACCGGCATCGTCAAATGTACTCATATAATAAAGATAGGTGGAAGATATTATAGCAACGCTGGTCAGGATGGTGGCATAGACACGAAACTCACTGTCGGCAAAATAATGCAAAAGGCTACGTGACCGCCAGGCCGTAAAGTGAAGTGCAAAATTAACTCCGGCCAGGATCATAAATACAATGGCCACGATCTCAACCAGGGGAGTATCAATAAAATACCCCATCGATTGATCGTGCGTCGAAAACCCCCCGATGGCGATGGTGGCAAAACTATGTGAAATGGCATCGAATAAATCCATCCCTGCTAACCAGTAAGCCAGTGCGCAGGCAATGGTGAGGGATAAATAAATATACCAAAGTGCCTTGGCGGTTTCGGTTATGCGCGGGGTGAGTTTGCTGTCTTTAATCGGTCCGGGTGTTTCGGCACGATACAGCTGCATGCCACCAATACCCAGCATCGGCATAATGGCGACGGCCAGCACGATAATACCCATACCGCCGAGCCATTGAAGTTGTTGACGATAGTAGAGAATGGCTTTTGGCAGGCTATCTAGATGGGTAATGACCGTGGCACCGGTAGTGGTTAAGCCTGAGATCGATTCAAAGATGGCGTCGGTTATGCTGAGATTAGTTTGTTCGACTAAAAATAATGGAATCGCACCAAAGATGCCTAATACGGTCCAGAATAAAACAACTATTAAAAAACCATCGCGCATGCGTAATTCTTTTTTATAGTTTTTTACCGGCAGCCACATTACGATCCCGGTGATCAGGGTAATCGCAAAGGCATAGAAGAAAGATTCAAATGCACCATCAAGATAAATAACCGAGACCAGCATCGGTGGAATCTGGGTGGAACTAAAAATGACCAGCAGTAAACCTAAGATGCGTTGGATGGTAAAGAGTTGCATGTGAGCGTTGGCCGATGAGTGCGCGGGTTAGATAAAAGCAAAACCAACCTGGAAGAGTTTTTCAACCTCCAGAATGTATTTTTTATCCACCACAAACAAAATGATGTGATCTTCAGATTGTATTTTGGTGTCGTGGTGAGCGATGACGACTTCATCGTTGCGCACGATGGCGCCGATGGTGGTGCCGGGCGGTAATTTTAGTTCTTCAATACTGCGCCCGACTACCTTTGATGAGCTTTCATCACCGTGTGCAATGGCTTCAATGGCTTCAGCCGCACCACGGCGCAGGGAGGGTACCTTGACCACGTCGCCACGACGAACATGCGCTAGCAAGCCTCCGATGGTAACTTGCTGCGGGGAGATCGCGATATCGATGTCACCACTTTGAACCAGATCCACATAGGCAGCACGATTGATCAAGGTCATGACCTTACGTGCGCCCAGTCGTTTGGCCAGCATGGAAGACAGGATATTGGCCTCGTCATCATTGGTTAAGGCGCAATAGACATCGGTGTTTTCGATATTTTCTTCTATCAATAAGTCCTGATCGGCAACGTCTCCTTTTAATACGATGGTTTTTTCAAGTTCACAGGAAAGTTCCTGAGTACGGGCGGCATTGTGGTCGATGAGTTTTACCTGGTAATCGTTTTCAAGAATTTTAGCCACCCTGCGGCCGATGTTGCCGCCACCGGCAACGATAATCCGTTTATAGGGAGTATCAACGCGGCGCAGTTCAGACATCACCGCCCGGATGTCTTTTTTAGCGGCAATAAAAAATACTTCGTCGTCGGCTTCAATCACGGTGTGACCTTCCGGGATAATCGCTCGGTTGCGTCGATAAATTGCGGCTACTCGGGTATCAACGTTGGGCATGTGATCACGGATACGGCGCAGCTCATTGCCAACCATGGGGCCACCGTAATAGGCGCGTACCCCCACCAGTTGTACCTGGCCATCGGCAAAATCGAGCACTTGCAGTGAGCCAGGATATTCTATTAGTCGTTTGATGTTATCGGTTATCAATTGTTCAGGGCTGATTAGAACATCAATCGGTAAGGCTTCCTGAGTAAACAGTTTTTTCTGTGAGAGATACTCTAATGCGCGTACCCGGGCAATCTTGGTTGGTGTATGAAAGATGGTGTAGGCAACCTGGCAGGCGATCATATTGACCTCATCCACATCGGTAACGGCGATAAGCATGTCGGCATCTTCGGCGCCGGCCCGTTGTAGCACGTCAGGGTACGAGGCATTACCGTGCACGGTACGAATATCGACATGATCCTGGAGCGTGCGCAGTAGCTCATCGTTTTGATCGACGAGGGTAATGTCATTGGCCTCTGAGGTTAGGTGTTCTGCCAATGAACTGCCGACGGTTCCGGCGCCAAGTATGATGATTTTCATGAGTTGCTTATTATTATGATTGTGCCTAAGTTGATCTTACCTGATCAGAGCGTCTGAAACGATGATTCGATAGCAGAATTATAGTGTATTTTTCACTTTAGTGATCTATGTATTTTAACTTAAGAAAATTTAACTTTTATCACCAGTTTGATCGTTTAGCTGCTTGGGATCGATGTCGAGTGAACGAAGTTTCCGATACAGATGTGTTCGTTCCAGACCGACAATTTTGGCAACTTTACCGACACTGCCGCCGTGCTGGCGTAACTGGTATTCCAGGTAGGCCTTTTCAAACTGCTCGCGCGCTTCACGTAAAGGCCGATCGTAGCCAAGTGGAATGCCGCCACTAACAGATTGTTGCTGAGTGCCGAGTGTTTGTTCTATTTCTTCCAGCTCGATTTCGGTGCCAGCACCAATAATCAATAGACGCTGGACTAAATTACTTAATTCACGAATATTACCCGGCCAATGATAATTACGTAGCCGGTTCTGTGCTGCCAGCGAGAATTGTCGATAGGGTAATTTTTCCTGTTCGACATACAGGTTAATAAAATATTTTAATAATTCAGGAACATCTTCACGATGTTCGCGTAATGGCGGTACCCTCAATGGGACAACATTTAACTGGTAGTATAAATCTTTGCGAAACTTGCCCTGTTCGATCAATGACTCGAGATCATAATGCGTTGCCGCAATCACTCGCACGAATAATTGTACGGGTTGGTCGCTACCCGCTCGTAAAAAGGTTTTACTTTCCAGTGCTGAGCTTAACCTGGCCTGGATGGTAAGATCCAGATCGGCAATATCACCTAAAAATACCGTGCCGCCATTGGCCTGTTCGAGTAAACCGTAGTGAGTTTTTCCATTATCTTCATAGCCAAATAACTCTGACAGTGCGTTTTCCTGATTTAGTGAGGCGACACTGATTTCGATAAATGCGCGATCTTTAAATGGGCTACTGCTATGCAGGTAATGGGCAATAACGTTCATACCACTACCCGACTCACCGGTCATTAATATCCAGGTTTCATGTTCGGCAAGGCGTTTCACTTGCTCGCGCAGCCGCTGCATGACGGCACTACGGCCAATCGGTTCCTGCGGAATATGTGATTGACGTTTGAGCCCCAGGTTTTCGCGTTGTAATTTTTCGGCCTCAAGCGCATGTTCGATAGTCAGTAATAATTTCGCCAGCGAAAGTGGTTTTTCAATAAAATCGTAGGCGCCGAGACGGGTGGCTTCAACCGCGGTTTCAACGGTACCGTGCCCGGACATCATGATGACCGGCATCGGTAGACTGCCGCCTTCTTCTGACCATTCTTTGAGTAGTGTGATACCGTCTACGTCGGGCATCCAGATATCGAGCAGTACTAAATCAGGACGTCGTTCCCGGTGTGAAATGCGTGCGGTTTCACCGTTTTCGGCGATACTGACTTCATAACCTTCGTCTTCAAGAATTTCCTGTAGCAGATTACGAATGTCCGGCTCATCATCTACGACTAATATATAGGGGTTCGGACGCGGGCCGCGGTTTTGCAGGCGTTCGTCGATAACCGGGTTTTGTTCAGGTGGTGGCACCGGTATTTCCTGTGGTCATGATCAAGTTGATGTCCTGTTGCTGGTCTTTATTTACCGGTAAGCGTATCACAACCGCAGCCCCGCCCTGCTCATTATTTTCGGCCCAGATCATGCCGCCATGCTCTTCGATGATCTTTTTAACGATGGCCAGACCAAGACCACTGCCTTTGGGTTTGGTGGTGACATAGGGCTCAAAAAGTTCGCCCATTAAATCATCCGGTATGCCGTTGCCGTTATCAAGAATGCGTATTTCAACAAATTTGCAGGCCTCTTTTTCCATGCAGGCCGTGCGAATAATTAATTCTGGATTGTCCTGCTCCAGCATGGCCTCGAGCGCATTTTTAATCAGATTATGTAACAGCTGGCGAAGCCGGCCATCGTCGGCATCAATTTCTGGCGCGCTGGTGTCAAGTTCAAGTTTGATCTTACAACCGCTGTCATTGTTGCGGTACAGGTCAGAAACCTCATTGATGACCACATTTAGATTAGTAGGTTGCAGGTGAATATTCGGCATGCGCGCATAATCTGAAAATGCCTTAACCATCTGTTTTAAGGTTTCGACCTGTTGCACAATCGTATGGGTTGATCGATTTAACAGATCAGCATCTTCAGCCGACATGGTTTTAAGGTATTTGTGGCGCAGGCGCTCGGCCGATAATTGTATTGGCGTTAGTGGATTTTTAATCTCGTGCGCCAAACGACGGGCCACTTCACCCCAGGCTGCGTTGCGCTGCGCCTGTACCAGATTAGTGATGTCATCAAATACAACGATATACCCGCCATTTTCAGTTGCTGCTTCGGATATAGGTAGAGAACTGCCACGGCACAATAAAACCTGACGACCAGTTGCATTGAACAGGGTCATCTCCTCCTGCCAGTTTTGATCGCCATTATCGAGATGCGCCAGGATCATGTCGATAAAGAGTAAAGTCTGTGGTTGTTCATGGGATAATTTGTTTAAAGAAAAACCTTCGTAGGGCGCCAGTTTAATGCCGAGGATTTTCCCGGCGGCGGCATTACAGGTATGGATATGAAGATCATGATCCAGGGTAATTACTCCGGAGGACAAGTTTGTCAACACGACTTCAAGATAGGCATGCTGTTCTAGCAATTGTTGCTGCGACCGACTGGCTTCATCGGTGACCATGGCAATCTTCTGGGTCATCTGGTTAAACGATTTAACCAGGAAACCCAGTTCATCTTTGCCCGGCATTGGTAAGATGGTCTGATAATTACCTTTTGCGACGGCTTGAGTACCTTCGACAAGATCGCTAATCGGTTGCACCAGTCGTTTGGCAATAAAAAAAGCAACCCAGGTGGCCATTAGAATCGATAACAATAAAACCAGTGATAAAGTGAAGACAAAGGATATTTTTAAATATTCACGTAAATAAACGCGTTCTCGATAAACTTTAAACGATTCCTGTACGCTATTCGCCAGGGTATTGATATGTTCTGCAACATGAAAGGTGGCATACAGAATGCGGGGATCGCCCACGGCCTCGGCACTTGGAATTAAAATGGCCACTCGTATCGCAAACAGGCTGCCATCGTGTTTGAGTTCCAGGTCGACAAATTCAGTATTTTGTGCCTGAGATAAATACGTCTGAATGGATTCTTCCAGACGGCTGGGTAGCAAGTCGTTCGACTCACTACTGCTTGACGAAACGATATTGCCCTGTGAGTTAAACAAGGTTAGTTCTACCGCATCCAGGTTGATGCGCACGTCATTAATAGACAGGGCGGTTAACTCGTCAGGGATCGAGGCAAATTCTATCGAGGCCTGTTTGGTTTGACGTAGAAGTTCACGTTTGCGTATAGCCAGGGCCGCCTTGCTCAACTCAAGAGAGTCGTTTAATGCGCTTTCTACGCGAACATGGAACCAACTTTCAATACCCTGTTTTAAAAAATCGAGAGAAAAATAGTAAACAATACTGGCCGGTATAAACGACATGGCAACAAATAAAATAACTAACCGTGCAGTAAGCTTTGCGCCAGTCACTTTTCTCCTTAGCGCACTGAGTAATGAGGCTATGTTTTTTATAATCAGGCCAACAAGCATGATTATTGCAAGTACATTTACGACTAGCAGAGTAGTAAATAATTGATCCAGGTCGGGTGATTTATGAATGGCATTGCTGAGCATGGCCAGCGAGATCAATAACAGGATGATCACGGCAACAATCGGTTTGGCACCGGAAAATAATTTCTTTAGGGCTGTAAAGGCCATTCGTACCAGTCACTTTCTAATCGCCACTGCGATGAGATGTAGGCTACAGGACGCATCGGTGCGGGTAAGGCCTCGAGATCCAGATAAGTATGTAAACGTACGATGATACGGTAGTTCTTGTTGACCAGATTTGCATCCAGCAGCGGTAAGTTATTTAACTGCCCCAGTGCCGCAACAGCAGCATTTAAGGAATCATAGTTTTCCTGGGCGCCACTGTTCAGATTATTGACGATGTATTTTTCGGACAGCGCATGATAAAGCAACAAATAGCCTTGTTGGAGTTCGGCGATGTTTTTATCTAACCACCAGTTGCGTTCTCGGTCGACTTTTATGTCGATTAAAATTAATAACGGCACCCCGTTTTGCAAGGCTTCTATGGCAACATCCGAGAACTCGTAGTTGATATTAGCACTGACGGTATAGACCTTATTAATCAGACTGGTTTCTACCGAACGGATGGTGAAGCCTTTGGCCCATACGGATTGACCGAGACAGATAAGGGCCAGTAACAATAGGAGTCGCATCAAAACGGCGCTGAGCGTAAAACGCTTGTTTCGTTGTGAATTCGATCTGAATTTATAATTTTTGGATGCTCGCGTAGTAAAAGCCATCCATGTCAGATTCGCCAGGCAGAATCTGACGCCCGTATTGGCCCGTATGACCCCAGCAGGCATCAATCGGCCGGGATTCTGCGGTGGCGGTATTTTGCACAAATTGTTGAATTTGTTGATCATTTTCCTCTGCTAATATGGAGCAGGTGGAATATAACAGCATACCTCCGGTTTTAAGTAAGGGCCAGAGGCTAGACAACATTTGTGCCTGAGTTTCGACAAGTTGCCCGATGTCCTCAGCTCGGCGTAATAATTTGATATCCGGGTGGCGACGGATCACCCCGGTAGCGCTGCAGGGTGCATCTAATAAAATGCGATCGAAAGCCTGGCCATCCCACCATGAGCCACCTGGTTTGCCACTTTGCAGGACATCTCCGGTAAGGATTGTCGCATTCAAGCCGAGGCGATCTAAATTGTCGTGTATACGTGCAACGCGTGATTCTACTTTATCGAGTGCAAGCAATTCGATCTGTGGACAATGCTCCAGCAGGTGGGCCGTCTTGCCTCCTGGCGCAGCGCAGGCATCCAGGATGCGTTCACCGGGTTGTGGATCGAGCAAAACGGCCGCCAGTTGTGCAGCCTGATCCTGCACGCTGACCTCGCCCCGGCTAAAACCCGGCAACTCTGTTACATCAACGGCCTGCGCACATTGAATGCCGGCCGCAGAAAAATCGCAGACCGTCGCCGTAATACTCTTATCTGACAGTCGTTGTAAATAGTTATCACGTGTGGTTTTTTGTAGATTAATGCGCAAACTTAACGGGCCAGCCTGATTGTTGGCCTGAATTATTTGCTCATGTTTATCCGGCCAATGCTTCTTTATTAATTTGAGTAGCCACTTTGGATGGGCGCTTTTAGCCCCTTCGCTTTTTTCTGCGGCGAGTTCAAGTTGCGTTTGCTCTCGTTGTGCGCCACGTAAAACGGCATTGGTTAAGCCCTTGGCCCATTTCTTTTTCAGATCGAGTGCGGCGTCTACGGTCTCAGATACACAAGCATGCGCCGGTGTCTGCATGTAGTAGATTTCATAGAGACCGGCGAGCAGCAGGCACTCGATGATTTTTTCTTTATTTTTAACAGGCTTGTCGATTAAGTGGCTGAGAAAAAAAAGCAGCCGCGGGTAGAAGCGCAGGCAACCAAAACACAGAGCCTTAATAAAGGCATGAGTCGTTTGTTCTGAGTGCTCGAGATGCCGGGCTAAGGCATCGTTCAGATTGGTGCCTTCATGGGCAACCGAAAAAATGATATGGGCGGCGGTCGCACGCGGGTTTAACATCTTAGCCATATTGTTCAGCAATCATTACCAATAAACCGGTATCCACTTTTAAACATATTGGGATGGCCATTATGTAAATCGCTAACGGCCATCGCGCGACTACCCGGTAACTGGCATTTCGTTAAACGCAATTGCCCCTGACCGCATTGAACATCGATGCCCTGTTTGGAATACGCAATAATTTCACCGCTATTATTTATCGGTGTTGTTGAATTAGCTGTTTTGCTTTGTTCGAGAATTTGTGCGGCGTGAATACGGATGATTTTGTCCTCCAACATTGACTGACAGGTGGGCCAGGGATTGAAGGCGCGAACGTGCCGGTCGATCTCGGTTGCGGATTGTGTCCAGTCGATCCAGGCTTCGGTCTTGTTTAACTTCTTTGCGTAATTTGAAAATGTATCATCCTGTTTTTCAGCTTGAAGCGGCTGTGCCGATAATTGCTTTAGCGCCCGTAATATGGCTTGGCCGCCAAGCTCCGCGAGGCGATCATGCAAACTGCCACTGGTATCGTATTTTTCGATCGGGGTGGTGAGCTTTAATAGCATATCACCGGTGTCGAGACCTTCGTTCATTTGCATAATGGTGATACCGGTTTCAGCATCACCGGCTAAAATAGCGCGTTGAATCGGTGCCGCGCCGCGCCAACGTGGTAACAGTGAAGCGTGAATGTTCAAACAACCCTGCTTGGGAGCCTCCAGGACGGACGCCGGTAACAACAGGCCGTAGGCGGCGACGATCATCAGATCGGCATGGTAGTTTTTTAATGTATCGATTGCATCCGCGTCTTTAAAATTAAGCGGTTGCTCTACCGGAATGTTGTGCTCAAGCGCCAGTGATTTGACCGGCCCCGGCTTAAGTTTGCGACCGCGACCGGCTGGGCGATCTGGCTGGGTATAGACCGCAATGATATTGTGCTGGGCATCGAGTAGATTTTGCAAAGCAATGGCTGCGAAGTCTGGAGTGCCAGCAAAAATGATGCGCATAAAGAAAATCCATAGTAGGTAATAGAAAAAGCCTAAATTGACTTATGATGAGTAATTATAACGGGATTTCTACAATGAAACCGGTTCCTGGTTTTTCTGTTGTTTCAGCAGTTTTTTCTTGATCCGGGAACGCTTCATCTCGGATATGTAATCGACAAAAAGTTTACCTTGCAGGTGATCCATTTCGTGTTGGATGCAGACCGCGAGCAGGCCGTCGGTGCTAAGCTGGAATTCTTTGCCGTCTTTATTTAACGCTTTCACGGTGATGGTACTTGCTCGTTCGACATTCTCATAAAAACCGGGAATCGACAGGCAGCCCTCTTCATAGCTCTGTATGCCATCGCGTTCGGTGATTTCTGGGTTGATCAGGCACAGGGGCTGGTCTTTTTCTTCTGAGGCGTCGATTACGATTATGCGGTAATGTACATCGACCTGGGTGGCCGCCAAACCTATGCCTGGTGCGGCATACATGGTCTCAAACAGGTTATTGACCAAGGTGCGAACCTCATCGTTTACCTCGTCAACAGGGTGTGCGATGGTTCTGAGACGTTCGTCCGGAAAATGCAATATATTGAGTAATGACATAGGATTTCGTGCGTTATTTATAGTACATTAGTAGAAAAAGCTGCTAACATTATGATACAACAGGATATCATGCTTGCAAGCGTGTGCTCCTTATTAAATATAGTTTAAATTCTGCCCAGTTGAGGGTGACTTATGATACCGAATAAGCGTTTAAGAATACATCTCTCCCCTATTTTGGCTGCAAGTTTGCTGATTCTGGCGGCTTGCAGCAATAAACCCATCAATGACGTCGAAAAGGCACCGGTGGTGAGCACGCCTCCCCCTGAAGAAGTGGTTCGTGATGAGCCGATTGTGATTGAGAATTCAGAGCCCATGCCGGCGGCTCCCGAGCAGGATGTACCTACCGCTTCACCCATTAACGACGGGGTGCCTGATCGCTATGTGGTGAAAAAGGGTGATACCCTGTGGGGTATCTCAAGCCACTTTTTGAAGGATCCGTGGTTATGGCCGGAGGTCTGGCACGTTAACCCTAAAATTAGAAATCCCCATTTGATTTATCCTGGAGATGTGATTGCGTTAACCTGGCGTGATGGTAAGCCAAGTATCTCGATCGTGGGTGCCGAAGTCGACCCTACGCCACTTCCCGCAACGAATCTCAGGACGGTGAAGTTGTCGCCCTCGGC
>QILH01000164.1 GCA_003233255.1 Gammaproteobacteria bacterium
GGATTCGATCACACATGCCGAAGATGACGTCGAAGCGCGTAATCTACATGAACAGCAGGTCGAAGCCGACCGTGTTATCGATGCTTTACAGGTTGCCTTGCAACAGGATGGTGATCTATTAAGTGAAACTGAAGTTAAATCCATCGAAGAGGCCTTGCTTGAACTGCATAAAGTTAGAGAAGGCGATGCTCATCGCCTGATCAAGACGGCGATCGCGAAATTGAACAAGGTGACAACTGAGTTTGCCGCACGGCGAATGAATAAAAGTATAAAACAGGCCCTGGCGGGGCATCAGGTAAATGAGTTTGATTAAGGTAGACAGAGTATGACGAAGTTAATTTTTTTGCCCCACGAATCGATATGCCCGGAAGGTGCCGTGCTTGACGTTGAACCTGGTACGAGCATTTGCGATGCCGCGCTTGCAAATGGGATCGAGATTGAACACGCCTGTGAAAAATCCTGCGCCTGCACGACCTGCCATGTGTATATTCGTGAGGGCTTTGATTCGCTTGAGGACTCGACCGAGGAAGAGGATGATTTTTTAGACAAGGCCTGGGGACTGGAGCCGGATTCGCGGCTGTCGTGTCAGGCACTTGTCGGGGATAAGGATCTGGTCATCGAGATCCCCAAATATACGATCAACATGGTTTCTGAGAACCACTAACCTCAATAATGGGTCAATGAATCCGGTAGGAGACGAACATGAGTTTAAAATGGGCTGACAGCCTGGAAATTGCCATTCAACTTGATGAGGCCCATCCTGATGTTGACCCGAAATACGTCAATTTTGTCGATTTACGCGCATGGACGCTGGCCTTAGACGAATTTGATGACGAGCCTGAACATTCAGGGGAGCGTATTCTGGAGGCCATTCAAATGGCCTGGCTGGAAGAACGGGAATAATCGAAAAAGCAGGGATTATTTCACCGTATTTGGGTCGAATCGTTTGCCGAATTGAACCGCTAAAGGCTACAATTTCCTATATTCTTCAGGTGATTATGTGATACTAACCCGTGCCCCCGTACGGGTTTATGTTATTGTAAATATTGAGAAATTTGGAGCTCAGCATGGCGATTGAACAGACCGTTTCCATCATTAAGCCGGACGCCGTGGCTAAAAATGTGATCGGCGAGATCTACATTCGATTTGAGCAGGCTGGGCTGCGAATCATTGCCGCAAAATGATCCAGTTGAGCAAAGAGCAGGCCGGTGAATTTTATGCGGTGCATAAAGAACGTCCCTTTTATGGTGAGCTTATCGACTATATGACATCGGGTCCGATTATGGTTCAGGTGCTCGAAGGCGAGGGTGCCGTGGCTAAAAATTGTGACATCATGGGTGCAACCAATCCGGCCGAGGCGGCAGCGGAAACAATACGGGCCGATTTCGCCACAGATATTACTGAAAATGCGGTACACGGTTCGGATGCGCCTGAAACAGCGGCCGTTGAAAGCGCCTTTTTCTTTGGCGAAAATGGACTCTGTCCACGCTGCCGATAATTTATTGAAGGAATGCCGTTGTAGTGAGTGAAACACCTAAAATTAATCTGTTGAATCTGGACAAAACTGGATTGCAGGATTATTTTGCCCAGATTGATGAAAAGGCGTTTCGAGCCTCACAACTTTTAAAATGGATTTACCAGTTCGGTGTGCAGGACTTCGCCGAGATGTCGAATCTAAGCAAGAATCTGCGCGAGAAATTAACCGAGATGGCCGAAATCACTCCGCCCGAGATCATCAGTGAACATCGTTCTCATGACGGCACCATTAAATGGGTGCTGCGCATTGACGAAGCAAACTATATTGAAACCGTGTTTATCCCAGAGGCCGAACGTGGAACCCTGTGTATATCATCGCAGGTGGGCTGCGCGCTGGATTGTCGTTTTTGTTCGACTGCACAACAGGGTTTTAATCGCAATCTGACCGTTGCGGAAATCATTGGTCAGTTGTGGGTTGCGAATCAGGCCTTAGGTTGCCAGCCCCGAGAATCCCGAGTGATTTCTAATGTCGTACTGATGGGCATGGGTGAGCCGTTATTGAATTTTGATAATGTTATTAAAGCCATGTCGCTAATGCTTGACGATGAGGCCTATGGATTATCAAAAAGACGGGTCACCTTGAGTACCTCCGGTGTGGTTCCAGCGATGAAACGCCTGAAAGAGGTCAGTGATGTCAGTCTGGCGGTTTCCTTACATGCGCCAAATGATGAGTTACGCAATCAGATCGTTCCCATCAATCGGAAATATCCTATCAAGGAACTCATGCAGGCCTGCATGAATTATGTTGCCGATGAACCGCGTCGCAAGATCACGTTTGAGTACGTAATGCTGGAAGGGGTTAATGATACAAAACAGCATGCGTTTGAGTTAGCCCGGTTATTAAAAAATGTCCCAGCCAAAGTAAACTTGATCCCGTTTAATCCTTTTCCAAATACAAGCTACCGTTGTTCATCGCAAACAAAGATTGATGCGTTTCGTGATGTGCTGATCGCAAAAGGCTTGACTACCATCACCCGCAAAACACGGGGTGGAGATATTGATGCTGCCTGTGGTCAACTCGCGGGCCAGGTTATGGATAAAACCAAACGAACGCACCGCCAACAAGATATCAGGAGCATTTAAATGAGGAATACCTTAATCCTTGGTTTGATCGTTATGCTACTTTCAGCATGTATAACTGAAAAAGTGATCAAGCCTCGTGACGTTAAAAGAGCGGCGGACTTAAATGCTGAGCTTGGTTTAGGCTACATGCAACAAGGCCAATACAAGCGGGCAATGGGTAAATTAGAAAAAGCGTTAGGATATGATTCGGATAATGTTAAGGCGTTACATTATAAAGGTGAATTGCATCGACGACTTGGCCAGCCCGAAAAAGCTGGAGACTACTTTGAACAGGCAATGGACTTGGCTCCTGAAGACCGTGTGTTACTAAATAATTACGGTGTCTATCTATGTGGCGTGGAAAAATATGAACAGGCGATTAAAATTTTTAATAAATCATTAGAAGATCCTCTTTATGACAATAAAGCCGGCGTTTATGAAAATATTGGATTATGCCGTTTGTGGCAGGGTAAGAGTAATCAATCCGAATCTGCATTTCGTCAGGCGCTGGTGATGAACAAAAATATGTCTACCAGTTTGCTCGAGTTAGCCAAAATAAATTTTGATAGGGGGCAAAAAAATAAATCCTACGATTATTATAATCGCTATATTTCGATAGCCTTGCACACACCAGAAAGTTTGTGGTTGGGTATATTAATTGAACATGCCCGTGGTGCGAAGAATACGGTTGCCAGCTATAAGGTGAAATTAAAAGGACGTTATCCGGACTCTAAAGAGACAAAATTATTATTAAAGCTTGAACGAGAAGGTCGGCTATAAGATGTCTGAACAGGAACCACATCAAGAAGAACATGAGAATAATAGCGATCTTGCCTTACCTGGGCAGAGGCTAAAGAGAACTCGTGAAGAACTACGTTTGAGTCGTGATGAGGTGGCGCATCATTTACACCTTGACGTTAAGATCGTAGATGCCCTTGAGGCAAATGCATTTGATAAGCTTCCTTCACCGGCCTATATCTGTGGATATCTGCGTTCCTATGCCCGTATTTTAAAGCTACCTGAAAATGATGTAGTAAATGCTTATAGTAAAGGCAAGGAAATTAATGCATCATTGATTCCCGAAAATATTAAAATTTTGCCTGAACGACACCTCGATAGTGCTAACGTTAAAACAATTATTATTATATTTGCCGTTATTGCTATAATCGTCGCGCTGCTATGGGCAGTAGATACATTTAAGCTGCTTGATTCAAATAGATTATCTGGCAATTCGGCTATTCCATCGTTAACAGGGAATGAAAACGAAAATGCGGTGAGACCAGCGAAGATCCAGAAACAAATTGAACAGTTTAATGCTGAGCACCCAGATTCTATGCCTATTGTAGAAACAGAAAAATTAGGCCCCGAGGTAATAACGGGGGAAAATAATGAAATGATCACGGGTTTTTCTGAGACCCAGAAAAATATACCAGTGTTGGGTGATGATGAATCATCTACGGATGACAATGGATATGAAGCAATTGT
Source organism: Gammaproteobacteria bacterium (assembly GCA_003233255.1). GTDB lineage: Bacteria > Pseudomonadota > Gammaproteobacteria > UBA6429 > Thiohalophilaceae > SZUA-24. The sequence goes on from QILH01000164.1 coordinate 4,084, forward strand.
AAGCGGTGATTTGAAACTTGTTTTTAGCAAAGATTCCTGGACCGAAGTGACTGACGCCAACGGAATTCGTCATATATATCGTTTAGTGACGAAGGGCAATGAATTAATCGTAAGTGGTGTAGCACCTTATACGATTTTGTTAGGTGATGCGGAGGGCGTTGAGGTGATTTATAAAGATAAAGTATTTAATCATAAACTCTATCAACGAGATCAAATAGCCTATTTTCGTTTAGGTGTTGCGTTGGAATAAGCTAACAGCTTAATACGTTAATTTTATATAAGAAAAAATTTGTGAGTAAATCAATTCAAGCAATTCGTGGAATGAATGACATTCTGCCATCCGAGATAAAAGGCTGGCAATTAATTGAATCTGTCTTTTACAATCTTATGCAGGCGTATGGCTATAACGAAATACGCATGCCCATAGTCGAAATGACCAGTCTTTTTAAACGATCAATCGGTGAAGTCACTGATATTGTTGAAAAAGAGATGTACACTTTTGATGATCGTAACGGCGACAGTCTGTCCTTACGTCCAGAAGGAACCGCAAGTTGTGTACGTGCGGCATTACAAAATGGTTTATTGCACAACCAGATTCAAAAACTTTGGTATGCTGGTCCAATGTTCCGACATGAGCGGCCACAAAAGGGACGTTATCGGCAATTCCATCAATTTGGTGTCGAGGTCTTCGGTCTTGCAGGGCCAGATATTGATGTTGAACTGATATTATTAACGGCTCGTTTATGGAAATTGTTGGAGATCGATCAGAAGGTTGAGTTAGAAATAAACTCTCTTGGCTCGAATGAAGCCCGTCATGCTTATCGTGATATATTAGTGGATTATTTTAACGCCCATCGGGATGAGCTGGATGACGATTCAATACGCCGCCTGACCAGCAATCCGTTACGTATACTGGATAGCAAAAATCCGGATATGCTGGATGTAATTTCTTCTGCTCCCAAATTAGCTGAGCATCTGGATTCTGAATCGGAAGATCATTTTACCGGCCTATGTGCCTATTTAGACCAGTGTGATATCCGCTATCGGATAAATCCATGCCTGGTACGTGGTCTGGATTATTACAATCGAACCGTTTTTGAATGGGTATCACGCGATCTGGGTGCGCAAGCGACGGTTTGTGCCGGTGGCCGATATGATGGTCTGGTTAAACAGCTGGGTGGCCGTGATACACCGGCAGTTGGGTTCGCACTTGGGCTAGAACGCCTGATTTTGCTCTTAAATGAGGATTTTTTACTAAAATCTGTCCAACGACCACATGCATACCTTATAATGCTCAGCCCTGAGGCACAGATAGCCGGTCGGGTACTGGCTGAGCAATTGCTGGATAATATTTCATCGTTGCGGCTGCATGTCCATACCGGCGGCGGCAGTATGAAAAGCCAGATGAAACGTGCCGATAAGAGTCAGGCTAGATTGGCGTTGATACTGGGGGAAGATGAGATAAAAGCGTCCCAGATTACGATTAAATATCTACGTGACACAGAACATACACAAGAAACAATTGCTCAAGCTAAAATTGAGCAGTGGTTACGTGAATTTATTAAATAAAAATTTTAATTGGTAGAATAATTATGGTTGAACAACTAACAGAAGACGAACAACTCGAAGCGCTTAAAAAATGGTGGAAGGAAAACGGTACGGCCATTATCGTTGGAATTATTATTGGTGTAAGCGCCATCGTGGGTTTCTGGAAATGGAATCAGCATGTCGAAAATCAGGCATTGGCGGCGTCACAGGAATATGATAATTTTTCACAGGCCATAATTGATAACAAAGCCGATTCAATCGAAAAGTCATATATTGTACTTAAAACTGAATATGCAGATACATCATATGCTGCACTGGCTGCATTACTTTTTGCTTCATATGAATATGAAAAAAATAACCCGGAAAAAACTTTAGAATTATTGCGTTGGGCGCAAGAGCAGCCGGGGCATGATGCTATTTTTCATATTGCTCAGATTAGGTTAGCAAGATTATTGGTATCTCTGGATAAATACGATGAAGCGTTTAGTTTAGTTGATAAAATAAACGAGCCAGCATTTGATGCTCAATATTCGGAAATAAAGGGTGATATTTATAACAAACGTGGCGAGCAAATGCTTGCACGATCTTCATATCAACTTGCTTTGGCATCGAGTAAATTAAACGGAAAGCAGAGAGAATTTGTGCAAATGAAGCTTGATGATCTTGGTGATACTAAAACAGAAATAAAATCTAAAACCAAAAACGGGGATAGTAACGAATTAAAATCTCAAGCTGTTAAGGATATGAATAAATAATGTATCGCTCTGTAATAAGTATTTTTGTTTTCCTGTTGGTTTTGATGGGTTGCGCTGGCAGCAAATCTTCGCTTAAACCACCCGTATCGCTAAAACCCATCGATAACCAGTTTACGATTAAAAAAATATGGCATGACGATTTGGGTGAGGGGGCTAGTGATAATTATTTAAATCTGCGCCCCGTACTTGCAAATAAAACACTTTTTAATATTCATTTTTCTGGCGATGTAAAAGCCTATAATACAGATAGCAACGACCCAATCTGGATTTTTAATACAGGGAGTAAAATAGGTAGCCCACTTACTCTTCATAAAAAAGTTCTTTATTTCGGTACTAGCGAAGGTGAAGTTTTTGCCGTCAATGCAACAAGTGGTAAGTTAATCTGGAAAGCGGTGGTGTCGAGCGAAGTCATATCAGCGCCGGCTGTAGTGGATGGATTTGTTGTTGTCCGCAGTGTGAATGGTGAGTTACATAGCCTGGATACCAAAGATGGTAGTCAACATTGGTCTAGTCAGCAAAGAACCCCTGCATTAACATTACGCGGAACCAGCGCGCCATATATTTATAATGATCTGGTCTTAAGTGCGTTTGATAATGGCAGATTGGTCGCGTTTAATTTGCAAACTGGAAACATATTGTGGCAAAGAGAGATTACTAAACCCAGTGGCCGTTCGCCATTAGAGCGCATTGTCGATATCGATGCTGATTTAGTTATTCAGGATGAGGTGATTTACACCACTGCTTTTCAGGGAAAAATTGCGGCGGTTCAGATTGGTTCAGGGCAAATACTGTGGAGCCGTGATATAGGTTCGTATATTGGAATGGCCGTTGATGCCTATCGAATTTACCTGGCAGACTCAGAATCAAGGATCTGGGCGCTGGATCGAAATAATGGTGCAACGCTGTGGAAGCAGGATGCGGTATTACGACGTAGCGTTACCAAACCAGTTTTACATTCTGGTTATGTTATTGTCGGCGACTTTAATGGATTTTTGCACTGGTTTAGTCGCGGCACCGGCAAGCTTGAAGCTCGTGTACGTATGAAAACTTTTGACTACACCCATTCCGATCTGGACGAAGAAGAAGATTTACTCTATCCAAAAACGAATGACATCCTGGCTACGCCAATTACCAATGGAAATATTCTGATTGCGATGGATCGACATGGCAATACGGAAGCCTACGAAATCACATACCCATGAGTTCTTTTTGATACTCATTTCAAAATATCACGTTAAAAAATGTCGAGTTTAAAGCCTGTATTAGCCCTGGTTGGCAGACCGAACGTCGGTAAATCAACGCTGTTTAATCGCTTGACGCGCACCCGCGATGCTTTGGTCGCCGATCAACCTGGTTTAACCCGCGACCGCAAGTACGGTGAAGGCAAGTTAGGTGGAGCAAAATACATTGTTATTGATACCGGGGGTTTAAGTGATGAGCCTGAGGATATTGATAACGTCATGGCCGCACAGTCCTGGCAGGCAGTCGAAGAGGCAACGCATGTATTGTTTCTGGTTGATGCGCGTGATGGTTTATTACCAGGCGATCAACAAATAGCCAAACGTCTCCGCCAGGCTAATCGCGAGGTTCATCTTATTGTAAACAAGATCGATGGATTAAATGAACAAACGGCGATAACAGATTTTTACCAGTTGGGTTTTGAACATATTTATGCCATAGCCGCCGAACATGGCCGCGGCGTTACCAGTATGATTCAATCATTGCTTCCAGAGCAGGATGATCTGGAGGATGAAGAAGATGAGGCCATGGGAATCAAGGTCGCCATCGTCGGTCGTCCCAATGTAGGAAAATCAACCTTAGCCAATCGCATCCTTGGTGAACAAAGGGTGGTGACGTTTGATCTGCCCGGTACCACGCGCGATAGCATCTATTTACCTTTCGAGCGTGATGAGCAAGCTTACACTCTGATTGACACCGCCGGTGTACGTCGGCGCGGACGTGTCAAAGAAGCAGTGGAAAAATTCAGCGTGATAAAAGCCTTACAGGCTATCGAAGATTCAAACGTTGTTTTGATGTTACTGGATGGTTCAGAGGGCATAACCGATCAGGATGCCAGTCTGATTGGATTTATTAATGATGCTGGTAAGGCGCTGGTGATCGTTATTAATAAATGGGATGGTCTGTCGCGGGATCAACGCAGTAAGGTCAACCGCGAACTGGATTTAAAACTGCCGTTTATTACCTATGCCAAACAACATTTTATTTCCGCCTTACACGGTAGCGGGGTCGGCGATTTATTTAAATCGATTCAAATGGCGTACCGCTCGGCGATGGCCGATATTGCCACGCCAAGATTAACTCGATTGCTTACCGATCTGGTTACCGCCAACCCACCGCCGCTGGTCAAAGGTCGACGAGTAAAACTGAGATACGCCCATCAGGGGGGTAAAAATCCTCCGATCATCGTGATTCACGGTAATCAGACCAAATCACTGCCGGACAGTTATAATCGATATTTAATAAATGCCTTTCGAAAACATTTGAAATTAATGGGTACGCCCGTACGCATAGAGTTAAAAAGCAGCGATAATCCTTTCAAGGATAAAAAGAATAAGTTAACTCCGCGTCAGATTGCCAAACGGCGTCGGGCGATGCGTCACTATAAGAAAAAATAAACTTAACGTGGTTGAGCGATCGATTTCAGGTTTGGGTATTTATTAAAATCGATTTCGTAATTTGGGAATAACTCGACAAAAGCCAGGTATTGCTCTTTAGCCTCTTCGGTTTTAGATTGATCTACTAATTTAGAGATACGATCCAGTATCCGCTCGGGGGATGATTTACCCGCAGCGGTGATATCCGGCTGGCCCATGTTATTAATATTGTCGGCAATCTGCTCAGGATCAAGGGCGGGATCGGATGAATAAATACGGATCACACCAAGCGCGACAAACACGCTGGCGGCTAATGCCATTGGCACGTACCAGTTATAACCTTTGCCGGATGCGCCCGAATGTTTTTTACTGACCGCTTCACGCGCCGCACTTAAAATAGCATTATCGATGGCTTCACTGGGCCCCGTTTCAGGTGTTTGTTGATAGGCTTTGGATAACGACGTTTTGCCGGCCAGGTAGTCTTCAAATTCGGTATCTGATGAGGGTTGTTCAGGCATAGTGCTCAATCTCCACCGCTTCTTTAAGTTTATTCATGGCATAGCGAATTCGACTTTTCGCCGTCTCGGGTTTGACGTCCGTCATGGCCGCAATCTCTTCAACCGAAAGTCCGGTTTCTTCTTTGAGCAAAAAGGCCTCGCGTTGTGCCTCCGGTAACTGGGCAATGGCCTCGAGCAGCCTGTCCACCTGTTGTTCAACGGCGACATGCCGTTGTGGTGAGATGTGATTTGCGGTCTCTTCCATGTTCAGCAGGCCTTCGTGTTCATCATAAGAACTGGGTACCCCGTGTTTTTGTTTGCGGTAATGATCAATCAGACGATTGTGCGCGAGGCGGTAGATATAGGTTTTGAAACTGGCGGTGACCTGATAGCGTTCACGGGCGCGAACCAGATTCATCCATACATCCTGAAAAATTTCTTCAGCGATGGCTGCATTACCACACTGGTTTTGCAGATAGCGAAACATGGGGAGGCGATAACGAGAGTACAGGATCTCAAAGGCTCGACTATCGCCATCTTTGTACTGCAGCATCAGTTGTTCGTCTTTAATGGCATCATGCATAGTGTGCCAAATGTACGCGATTCTACGGGCCTTGCCTAGCCTCATTTTCCCAATGCGGCTACGGTGCTTGCCTAAAAATTTTTCACTTACAGCGGGATGATTTGAGGCCTGGAATACGGATAATGGTGATGAGTTTTCAGGCAAGCTGGAGTGGCTAGTTATACGACAGTATTTTAGAAATGCTGGATTTTTGAGCCGGAAATTAGCGGGAATGGAGAACTTGAATAAGTTTGATCGAGAATCTTCGCCTGAGCGAATCGCCCGGACTGGGTTGTAATATCCGAATGGGCCATGCACAGGCAAGGAATATACTGTAAAAACAGTATTATAGGCGTGCGAATTCGCCAACATTATCAACTCCTGTTCCTAACTCTACCCAGACATCAGATAAACGCAATTAAACTAAATTAAGGGTTAAATCAGGCTGATAACTGAGCAAAGTAGTCTATTATTATCCTACCTCAAGTTAATCATTTTTGGATTCAGTAACAGCTTGAAATGAGATTTCCCACCCAGGAGGCGCTGGTGTCATCATCTGTTTATACATCGAAAGCTGCGGTAGCAAAGAATCATTATCTCGACACATTACAATATTGGAGCATCATATCGGCCTACGGTCTTGCTGCGGCAGAAGGCATTCGACTTACTCAGGAACATATCGATATTTTGATTTGGTTACGTGAACAATTTGATCAGCATGGTCACATTGATGCCGTTCCTGTAATGCAACAGCTTGCGGTTATGTACGGGCCGTATGGCGGGAAAGATTTTCTGCATAATTTGTTTCCCAAAGAACCAATAGAACAGAGCCTGCGAATTGCGGGGTTGCCTGTTCCTGAGAATACCGACGAAAAATTGTTGTTAGCAAGTTAAAGGGCATTAGGGGCAGACTCGATTGCATCATGGCGTTTTGGCGAGTTCAATTGAGATATCGTGCAGTCGAGTCAGTCTGCCCCAATGCTCCGTTCGAAAAAATCAGTGTAAGCTTAAATCTAAATCCTGTTGATATTGTTTGGGTAGTAAAAGTTTTGGTTCAACCCGGACATTATTAAGGCTGACACCCCAATGCAGGTGTGGGCCGGTTACCCGACCGGTCATGCCAATAGTGCCAATTTGTTGACCGGACTTAACCTGTGTGCCGGTTTTCACCTCAATACTGTTCATGTGACAGTACATAGTGACCAGCCCTTGTCCGTGATCAATAAAAATAGTATTGCCGTTAAAGAAATAGTCGCCGGTGTTAATTATTTTTCCATCCGCCGGGGCAAGAATCGGAGTTCCTTCGGCCGCTGCGATATCCAGTCCGCTATGGGGCTTGCGTGCCTGCTGGTTAAAAAAACGTTTTAATCCAAACGGACTGCTAAAGCGCCCAGCTACCGGCAGCTTAAATTGTAATGGAACATTTTCTTTATCACTCCAGTGACGCAACGCAGAAACAATGACCTTTTTTTCTTTAATAATGCGATCCAGGTCATTTTTATAGGGATTCACTTTGCGTTTGTCTTTGATGGTGATGTATTGAGTTTTATATTTTTTATCATGCACATCAAAATAAACTGTCTTTGATCCGGCGCTGGATTTAACGGTTAAAGATTTTTTTCCGGCTTTGGTTGCTAATGAGATACCGACCACGGCGTACCAGTTGTTATTGTGGTTGGCGACTAATACCTTTCTCTTTCCATATAAGATCTGCGCAGGTCGTTGTTTAGAATCCAGCTTAACCACGGCAATGCCACCTGGAACCGGGTAGTTCGGTGGTAACGGGCTGGCATGAGCCACAGGAATATTAATCAGCAAAACACCTATCACAAAAATACTCAGCAGAGAAATAATAAGTAGAGATTTAACATGCCAGCGGGGAGCCATTAATAACGGTTTTTTAGTCATTTTCAATTTCCAGAACATCGCACTTTATTTTCCCTGAGTGTAATCGTGCTGTGACCTTATCGCCAACGGTTAAGGTGCTGGATTCTCTCACCACGGCCTCATTGTCGCTGCGGGTTACGATAGCATAACCACGTTCCAGCGTGGCGAGCGGACTAACGGTGCTTAACACTTTAGTCTGAGCAATAAAATGCAGTTGTTTATTATGCAATTGTTGTTTGATGTTTTGTTGTAAGCGTATCGTCAGGGTCTGACAGTGCTGACGTTGTGCAGAGATTTGTCGTGCCGGGTGCAGCGCGGCCAGTTTTTCATAGAGTAACGCTTGCTGCAATTTGTTTTGATATATCCGGCTGGTAATGGCTTTGGAAGTTCGTGACTGTAAATCATCGACACGCTGGGCATATTCCTGCAGGCGTCGGCCTGGATGTCGTAATCGTTTTACTGTCCAGTTCAGATGTTGTTGAATGTGCAGGTGGTGCCGTCTATTGGACTGAATTAAACGCGAGCGCAGGAGTTGCAGTTTCGTGCGCAATTCAAACTGATTCGGGCTGACCAGTTCGGCGGCGGCCGTTGGGGTCGCGGCTCTAAAGTCGGCCACCAGATCGGCGATGGTGATATCGATTTCATGACCCACGCCACAGACAATGGGTTGGCGGCAATGATAAATCGCTTTGGCAACCACTTCTTCGTTAAACGACCATAAGTCTTCTAGCGAACCGCCGCCACGGGCAAGAATAAGCACGTCGGTCTCATTGCGATCGTCAGCGGTTTGAATCATTTTAGCGATTTGTGCTGCGCTTTGTTCACCTTGCACGGCAACCGGATAAACGATGACGCGAGCAGAGGGATAACGACGTTTCAATGTGGTTAAAATATCGCGAATGGCCGCGCCGGTGGGGGAGGTGATGACCCCAATCGAATTAATTGCGGTAGGCAACGGTTGCTTGTGCTCATGAGCGAACAGGCCCTGTTGTTGTAGACGCTGTTTTAATTCATCAAAGGCGCGTCGTAAAACACCGTCGCCAGAGGCTTCCATATGTTCGGCAATGATTTGAAATTCGCCGCGTGCTTCATATAACCCGATGCGTGCGCGAATTAGAATCTGGTCGCCATTTTTCGGGACAAAAGCAACGACGGAATTACGGTTGCGAAACATCGCGCAACGAACCTGGGCGACTTCATCTTTTAATGAAAAATACCAGTGACCGGATGCGGGCCGGGCGAAATTGGAGATCTCGCCTTCAACCCATAACAAGGGGAAACTGTCCTCTAATAATGCGCGCGCTTCTCGATTTAGTCGACTGATGGAATAGATATCACGTAATGGAGTTGTTGTGTTCATCACGTCATCTTAGCCTGTGTTGTCACAAAGATCATTTTTTACAGAAACTCTGACAATCCAGGATGGATTGCACAGAGTTGGCCTGAAGACATAAAAAAAGGCCGGGAATTCCCAGCCTTTTTAATGCAGCATTAATTCAAGTTAAGTTTGAATTAATACTTAGGTCCTGCATTTTTTTGCTCAGCATATTGTTTCAGTGCGTTGGCACTTTGACGTTTTGCTTTATTGGCAAGCTTAACGGCTTTGGCATAATCTTCAGCCTTCATCGCTTTTTTGGCTTTTTTGATAATTTTACCTGTGTCACGCCATTCGTAACCTTTGCCTTTTGCTCGTTTCTTTTCATGCTCAGCGGCAGTAATTGCTGAAGCGGCATCGCCTTTAGTGATACCGGATGATCCACTACCACCACCACCGGTTCCACAGCCACTAAGTGCAAATATTGCTGCTAATGCGAAGGGTATAACTTTTCTCATGTTGCTCCTCCAAAATCAAACGCGTTTATTCTTTAAGAAAATGCTAAATTAGCTGTTGAATACGAATTTTAATAGTTTCCCGCCTTGAACGATATGACAGTACGAAGCAGCCTATTCAACCCACCCATTATGCGCATAACAGGACGGGCTTGGCAATGCCGGGTAGCAGGCTAAATATATAAAGTTTTGATTGAGGCTGTATTAGAAAATCTTTATAATCCGCGACTTTACAAACAACCGGACGTGGATATTGCTTAATGTTGCGGATACTTGAGGAAGCCTTAACCTTTGACGATGTTTTACTCGTCCCCGCCCACTCGGATGTACTGCCACGTGAAGTCACATTAACCACGCGTCTGACTGAACGAATTCAACTCAATATCCCGATTCTGTCCGCCGCGATGGACACCGTTACCGAGGCCCGGCTGGCGATTGCTATGGCTCAGGAAGGCGGAATTGGCATACTGCACAAAAATATGACCGTAGAGGCTCAGGCCGCGATGGTTAACGCCGTGAAGAAATTCGAAAGCGGAGTTATTAAAGACCCTATTACCGTGGGCCCGGAAACCAGTATTGAAGACGTGATGGCGCTGACGCGCTCGCGCCGTATCTCGGGCGTTCCTGTGGTGGATGGCCGGGATCTGGTGGGCATCGTCACAGCGCGGGATTTGCGCTTTGAGACCAAAATGGGCGATCCCGTGCGTCATATCATGACCCCAAAAGAACGATTGGTAACCGTCTCTGAAGGCGCCAGTCGTGATGAGGTGCGATCCTTATTGCACAAGCATCGCATAGAGAAGGTTCTGGTGGTCAATGACAATTTTCAGTTAACCGGTCTGATCACCGTAAAAGACATACAAAAAGCCGTAGAATTTCCCAATGCCTGTAAAGATGACCTTGCCCAGTTGCGTGCCGGGGCAGCCGTCGGCGTCGGCGAAGGCACTGATGAACGCGTCACCGCGCTGGTTGAGGCGGGTGTCGATGTGCTGGTGGTGGATACCGCACACGGTCACTCGCAGGGTGTACTGGATCGAATTAAAT
>QILH01000184.1 GCA_003233255.1 Gammaproteobacteria bacterium
ATCGATCACACTTTTCTGATAAAGGATCGATCCCCATCACCGGCGGTAACCATTTCACTGCTTTCGCACCATATTGTATCGCTGTTTCCAGTGCATCAACCGAATCCTCACGATATGGGTGTATCGAGGCTATCCAGTCAAAACGATCTAAATTATTTTCGGAAACGGCCTGAGCATAAGTATTTGGAGTATAAAAAGGGCTTTTTTCTTTATTGCGCAAGCCATCAGCGTCATAATGATATTCAAATGCCAGCAACATACTCTTTGCTCCCTGCGGAAAATCGTTCATCAACCGCATCAGGGTATTAACGTAACCCTGATCAATACCTTCTGCCTTTTCAGCGCAGGCGGCATTCATATAAAATTTATACCGTACATATTGCAGTGGGCTAAACATGTCCTGCATGGATGGATGGATATAGATACCACTGCTACTATCACCAACGCCGATAAGATGAGTGTGCATATCCCGATATAGACTAGCATCAATGCCATCCCAGGCCTGTTTGACAATATCATGTTCCAGTAAATGTTTCGGCAAAGCAGCTTCAATACAGGGATTTAAAAAACCTTCACTGGGATAATAATAGAACCCCGTTCCGGCCACCGCGCCTAAACTCAGCAATTTCACAAATGTACGTCTTTTCATTTTTTTGTCTCACAAACAGGTTTGTCCAGTTTAGGCAGGTTCAATCCTAATAGCACAGTTAAAACCAGTATAATGACCCCAAGGGATATCATGATTAATGTTGGCGACACCCCATTAGCCAAAATCATGGTATAGATTATCAAAGTTACCAACATGGAAAGGTTTTCATTAAAACGTTGTACTGCAACCGCTCCGCCACTGCCAACCGTTTCATGACCAATTTTTTCCAATGCCGCATTTATTGGCACAACTAAAATGCCCCCGCAAATTCCGATCATGATCAATACAATGTACGCCTGGCTGGTAACGGTTAACTGGCTAAGCAGAATAACCAGCACGCCCATCCCATAGGCGGCAAAACGTACCCGACGAAGATTTTCCAGGTTGATTAAAGAAGGAACCAGTGCCGAACCGATAACAATCCCTATGCCAATAAAAATCCCCAGGATCGAGATTTCAGAAGCCTGTTGTAAATTTAATGAGTTTTTGGCCCATTCAAGAATTAAGACCTGCAAGACCGCCGCAACAGACCAAAACAAACTTACGCCAAGCAAGGAAAAACGAACAATATGATGGGTTAACAATTCTCTAAAATCAGAGATAAAATCTTTTATAAACATATCGGTTGGTTTATGAATCACCGGAGTTAACTTAATACCAAATGCTAACAATGTAGATACACTATAAAGGGCAACAGCAATCAGTAATGCCATGGTAACATTTATCTCGCCAAGCATCGCACCAACAAACTGACCGCTTAATATAGCGACTATGGTTGACCCTTCCAACCAGGCATTAACTTTAACCAGCTTTTCTTTATCAACCAACTCGGGTAACAGACCATACTTGGCAGGACTAAACGTAACCGCACCAAAGCCTATTATAAAATATCCAACCAGGATCGCCCATTCAGTAAGCTCAGGAATCAAGTGTAAAAATAATATACTTAAACCAATTAACTTGATTATATTACCAATGATTAACACATTTCGTTTCGGACGACGGTCGCTAAAACTCCCGGCCCAGGGCGCAAAAAGGACAAATGCCAGAATAAAGGCCAATTGCAGCAACGGTGTGTACCAGCTAGCAAGACCTTCGAAACTACCAATCACAACAAACAGAATAAAAAATATAGCGCGATCTGCAAATGCTGTTGCGGCTTGGGTAACGAGTAAAAAGGTAACGCTCTTATTCATTTCGTTTTCCCTGATTTATATACCTAGTTCAACGCTGACTAATTCCAGTACCCCTGGATAATCTGTCTTGCCTGTGCCCAATAAGGGTACGTCTTTACAATACAATATTTTCTTCGGTACATTTAATTCACCAATACCCTGTTCACGGGCATAATTCAGTAACTGCTTACGCTCAGGCTCTTTTCGATCTGTGACTAATACCAGCTGCTCGCCTTTTACTTTATCCGTAATACTCACCACTACATGGGTTTTATCGGGCCATGTTTTACTGACATATTCTTCAACTGCCGTCAGGGAGATCATTTCCCCTCCAATTTTGGCAAACCGTTTAGCTCGACCCAGAATCGTGATAAATCCATCTTCGTCAATAGAAATTATATCACCGGTATCATACCAGCCATCGCCCTGCTCTGTTTGCGGTGGCTTGATAACACCCGGGGCATCATGTAGCAAATAGCCTTTCATGATGTTCGCACCCTTTACGATTAAACGTCCACCTTCGGCTACTCCCGGTACCGGTAAAAGCTTATAACGAATACCGGGTAATAAACGACCCACGCTACCTGGTTTATTATCCATCGCCGTATTAGAAGCCAGTGCCGGGCTGGTTTCGGTGGCACCATAGCCTTCAAAAATACGCACGCCAAATCGTTCGGCCCAAAGCTTACGGGTATCTTCATGCAATTTTTCAGCCCCAGCAAACACATAGCGTAAACTATAAAAATCATAAGGATGGGCATAACGGGCATACCCTTTTAAAAAGGTATTTGTGCCAAACATGACCGTGGCATTTACCTCGTAGACCATTTCCGGAACAATCCGATAATGTAATGGCGTTGGATAGAAGAAGGCCCTCATACCGGACAACAATGGCAGCAAGGTACCCGCCGTTAAACCAAAAGAATGAAACATGGGTAAGGCGTTAAAAATGATATCCTGAGCATTAAAATCTATTCGCGTCGACATTTGCACACCGTTCGCTAAAATATTGGCATGCGATAGCACCACCCCTTTTGGTACCCCTTCTGAACCTGAGGTAAACAATACCACTGCCGCATCATCGGGTTGCGCTTTTCTGGACATGCGGGTATACGATGTGTTTGCAAAACACGCATTAATCAGTCCAGAGAATTTATCCGATAATGTAACCGTAGGAATTAAATCCTCGAGAAAAATGATTCGAGCGTTTTTTGACAGTATATCGATAGAATCTTCCAGTCGCGCCATGGCGACAAATCGCCTGGATGTATAAATCGTTTTGATCGCAGCAACATCGCAGGCCGACAACATAGCTTTTGCCCCGGCTGAAAAATTCAACATCGCAGGCACCCGTCCGTGAATTTGCAAAGCCAGGAAAACCGAGACAGTCGCCACTGAATTGGGTAATAGTATGCCAACATATTCACCGTATTGATGATCTTTTTTAATCTTATTTCCTAGTATAAATGATCTTGTTAACAGTTGATGGTATGACAAGGGGCGTCGTTCTATATCTTCTACCACCTTGTGTCTTCGTCCATGCGTTTGCATCGAGTCCAGAACCGCTTGCATAATCGTTCGACGATAATTACCGGTTGCATACATCAGATCGGTCATGATTTCAGTCAGAACCTTACCCGCATATTTACGCCGTGCCCGACCGCGCACATCTGCAGGCGCACTGATAATTTTAGGCGGCATAACTTTTAATGTGATCCTGGGAAACCAGCGTAAGCGCACGCGTCCACGCAAGCGTGAAAACGGCGTATACTGTGCGCCATCAATGCGCACAGGTAACACCATCGCACCGGAACGATCCGCGACCAGGCCCGGGCCATTATAAATTTTCATTAACGCACCGGTCACGGTGATCCGTCCTTCCGGGAAAATCACCACTCTTTGGTCCTGCTGAACATAACGGATTAAGGATTTAAGCGACAAGGGATTGGTAGGATCCATCACAAACAAATTCACCAACGGTTTAATTAAATGCGAATACCAGCGTTGCGAAATTTGAGTGTTAATTGCAAAGCTCAGTTTTTTGGGTAAAAATGCCGCCAGCAACAAACCATCCAGAAACGAAGTGTGGTTGGCCACAATAAGAACACGATCGCCTGCGGCAGAAAAATGTTCGAGGCCTTCTATCTTCACGCGATAAACAAATTTCAACAGAATCTTGAAAAGCTTACGTATCATGCTATCCCCTTCGACTTTGCAAACCCAAATAAATAGTTTTCCACGAATGACTCGATTAGTTCTTCAAGCTTGAACCTGCCGCCCAGATTTAATTTGTCGCTAAGCCCTAAATCGCACGCCCCATGTACGCCGCTCCATAACTCACGTGTCGCCTGCAACAATGCCGACTCATTTAATTCAGGGTGTAGCTGTTGCAATGGCATTTTGACACCGTCAAAAACCGAGGTTATCTTTTGTTCAAACCATGCGGGAATCGGCTGATTAGCGGGCAACCGGTGCGAAAACAATAATGACCAGCGAGCAGAATGTTGCTGTGCATAGCGCAGATAGGCAAGGGCCATAGTTTTTAAAATCTGGGCGGGATCGGTATGAACATTGGCTTCTTGCATGATGGCCCGCTGTAAATCATCCAGTGTGGCCGCATTTACATATAAAAGCAGTTCATCCAGGTTCTTGAACACTAAATACAGCGTACCGACCGTATAGCCAATTGATTTTGCCACCTTACGAGCCGACAGTCCGGCCACACCGTGTTCATTGAGTATGGCAATCGCAGCCGAAATGGCCATTTGCTGAAGCTGTTCGCGACTGTGGTCGCTCCTGCGCGCCATATTAAAACCCTCTAATATTCTGAACACTGTTTAATTTGAATACAGAATAGTGAACAGTGTTCAGATATGCAAGCTTTATTTTGACACCTTGGCCATAAAATCAGATCCTGACTAAGGCCTCATCACCGCGGATGCAGCTCCCAGCGCTAGCAAAATCTATACGGTAAACTCATCCCATACGAACCGCTGTATGCAGTACCGTCTTAGAGATATGACAAATATAAGTGCTTGCGCAGAATCGACTTAGTGCTCACGAGTAGCACGAAATTCGATTTCAGGCCAGCGTTCGATGGTTAAGTCCAGATTTACTCGTGTTGGTGCCAGGTAGGTCAGACTGCCACCGGCATCAATGGCTAGATTGTCGCTGGCCTTGCGTTTAAATTCTTCCAGTTTTTTTTCATCTTCGCAGGTAACCCAGCGCGCAGTATTTACGTTCACTGCTTCAAATAAGCATTCGACACTGTATTCTGCCTTTAAGCGAAAGGCCACCACCTCGAATTGAAGAATACCCACTGCGCCCATAATGATTTGATTATTATTTATCGGCCGAAAAACCTGCGAGGCCCCCTCTTCACTGAGTTGGTCTAATCCCTTTTGTAATGCTTTCATGCGCAAAGGATCTTTTAATTGTACGCGCCGAAATAATTCTGGTGCGAAGTTTGGAATACCGGTAAATTTTAATGCCTCGCCTTCGGTAAAGGTATCCCCGATCTGAATAGTACCGTGATTATGCAAACCAATAATATCGCCAGCATAGGCAAGCTCAATATTTTCACGTTCGCTAGCCATAAATGTCGTGGCGTTGGCAATCTTAACGTCTTTACCCAGGCGCACCTGATGAACTTTCATACCTCTGGTATAAGTTCCAGAACAGACACGTAAAAAAGCAACGCGATCACGATGCTGAGGATCCATATTAGCCTGAATCTTAAAGACAAAACCGGAAAAATTTTCTTCACTGGAATCAACCGTTCGCATATTGGTTTTTCTGGGTTGCGGTGGTGGCGAAATTTCAACAAAATAATCCAGCAATTCATTGATACCAAAATTATTGATCGCAGAACCAAAAAATACCGGGGATAGTTCACCAGCAAGATAGGCATCCAGATCAAATTCATGACTGGCACCTCGCACGAGCTCAATCTCATCACGAAATTCCTGCGTATTTGCACCCAACAACGCATCTAGACGTGGGTCATCCAGACCCTCAATGGTTTCACCACTCTGAATTTTACCACCATGGGTAGCACTAAAGAGGTGAATCTTATTTTCTAATATATGATAAACGCCCTTTAGGGATTTACCAATACCGATTGGCCAGGTAATCGGCGCGCATTTAATCTTTAAGATGTCTTCAACTTCATCTAACAATTCCATCGGATCACGACCTTCGCGATCAAGCTTGTTGATAAAGGTCATGATCGGTGTATCGCGCAAACGGCACACGTCCATTAGTTTAATGGTGCGATCCTCAACACCTTTGGCACAGTCGATCACCATCAACGCCGAATCAACGGCGGTTAAAGTACGATAAGTATCTTCAGAAAAATCTTCATGGCCAGGGGTATCGAGCAGGTTTACAATGTAATCGCCATAGGGAAATTGCATCACCGCCGAAGTCACTGAAATGCCGCGTTCTTTTTCCAGTTCCATCCAGTCTGATGTAGCATGACGATCCGCCTTGCGACCTTTGACCGTACCGGCCATCTGAATCGCACCACCATATAAAAGTAACTTTTCAGTTAACGTCGTTTTACCGGCATCTGGGTGAGAAATGATCGCAAAGGTACGACGCCGCGCCATTTCCTGCTGAAATACTGCCATGTTCTATCTCGCTCAATTTCGCTTATCTTTAGTTCGTTAAAAATTTCGAGCGGATTGTAACAGAGATTGCCCTGCTACAATTAAAAATACCGGCTTTGAATGCACTAAGCAGTTAAAAACTCATACCAGCGCCGGTAAATGGGTTCATTTATGGCAAGGACTGCTGAACGAGGACTAAGAGAACCATTAAATACCGGCTCACCATCTAAGGTAGAATTAAATCCACCCGCTTCTGACAGGATTAATGCCCCGGCACAATAATCCCACAAGTTCTGTTTCCCATGCACATTCACATCCCCTCTGGCCGCAGCAATCCAGCACCAGTCGAGCGCAACCGAACCAAAGCTACGTTGTGATCGATATGGTGGATTGGCAACTATTTTTTGCGCCAGTGCTGGGGACAGTCTTTTAAAATCAACCATGGCGGTTTGAATTTCACAAACGTCCTTTACATCGGATAAACTCAGACAGGTACCATTTAAATAGGCGCCCTGTCCTGATTGCGCAGAAAAACATTCATCCCGGCTTGGATCATAAACCACGGCCAGTTGAATATTACCGTCCTTCACCAGAGCCACTGATACTGAATAATACGGAATTCCCAGGCTATAGTTCGACGTACCGTCAATCGGATCAACGATCCAGACACCATTAGAGTTGTCCGCTAGAATAGCCTCTTGCTGGGACTCAGGCATTTCTTCACCTAAAAAGGTAACCGTAGGCCAATGAGTACTAAATTTTTCATACAACGTTTTCTGCATCGCCAAATCGGCTTCGGTAATGATACTGCTATCACTTTTTTCATCGCTAACAATACGTTTAGCATGATTATGAAAACGAGTTAATAGCTCGTTCCTCGCGGCAAGACGAATAATATCTATGAGTTGTTTTAAGTTTGGTAATTCGAGCATTAAACAGACGTAAGTGCGGACGGTATTTCAAGTTGCAGGGCCATGATAACCGCATCTTCGCGACCATTCTCTGCGGGATAGTAGTTTGGTCGAACCCCTACTTCGTTAAACCCCAGTTTTCGATATAATAGAATTGCCCCCGAATTTGAAGGACGAACTTCCAGTAACATGATGGTAACACGATGCTTTTTAGCAATGTTCAACATATATTGCATGAACATATTTCCAAGGCCACCATTGCGATAATCTTCGCGCACCACCAATGTCAGAATATGTGCTTCGCCCGCACCAATTGACATAACGGCGTAGGCTAAAATTTCATTATCGATTTCATAGACTCGACAGGTATAACCAACATGCAGGCAATCACGAAAAATACCTCGCGTCCACGGAAAAGGATACGATGCCAGTTCAATCTTAACGACTGAATCTAAATCGTCTTCATTCATTAGACGCAAGCCGCATCTTGGTGTTAGTACCGCACTCATAGTTTTATTCTAATCTAAATGCTCAAATTATTCAGGGTCTGTTTCACTAATAATAAATCTTCCCACGCTTTACGTTTCTCGGCAGGCGCACGTAGTAAATAAGCAGGATGATAAGTAACAATAAACGGGGTCTGGGTTGCTTTTAATTCATGTACCCGAGAACGCAGTTTGCCCAGCGCCATAGTCGTATTTAATAATCGCTGAGCGGCAATCCGACCGACCGCCAGTATCACCTTCGGTTGCAACAATTCGATCTGACGATATAAATAACCAACACAACACTCGGCCTCTTCGGATTTTGGGTCGCGATTGTTGGGTGGACGGCATTTTAATATATTGGCGATATAAACCTGATTTCGATTAAACCCAATGGCCTTCAGCATTTCATTTAACAGCTGTCCGGCACGTCCCACAAACGGTTCTCCCTGACGATCTTCTTCTGCACCAGGGGCTTCGCCGATGATCAGCAAATCGGCCTGTTGGTTGCCGACCCCAAAAACCGTTTGCCTGCGTCCGCTATGCAGAACACATTCAACACAGTGATCCACCTGCTCCGCTAACTCATCCCAGTTTAGTAGAGCAAGGTCACCTTGATGACCCTGAATATTAGTAGAGGTATGCGTACTGACAGGATCAATCACCGACTGGGACCGATACAGATTAATCCCCATGGTACTTAAATAAGCCTGTTGTTGTGGATCCAGGGCCAAAACGGCAACTCCTAAGGTTTACAGGCCAATATTGTATCTCAGAATGGCAACCGGTATAAACCAGATTATAAAAAACAGGTGACTACACGTCACCTGTTTGTGGATGGGCTCGATCCGCATCGGCCTGAATCTTGTTCAGGGCATTAATATAGGCCTTTGCCGAAGCAATGACGATATCCGTATCCGCACCCTGGCCGTTTACAATGCGACCGTCCTTTTTAAGTCGTGCGGTTACTTCCCCTTGTGAGTCTGTACCACTGGTAATATTGTTCACCGAATACAGTAACAACTCGCTACCACTATGAAAAATACTTTCCAGCGCCTTAAACGCCGCATCAACCGGCCCTCCCCCCGTGGATGTTGCGGTGTATTCTTTATTATTCGATTCAACCGTTATTTCGGCATGCGGTGTTTCACCGGTTTCAGAACAAACTTTTAGTGACACTAGACGAATATTTTCATTTTCAGCTTCTAAATTTGCTTCGGTGACCAGGGCTTGTAGATCATCATCGTAGATTTCATGCTTTTTATCGGCAAGTTCTTTAAATCGTGCGAAGGCATCATTCAATTCCGTCTCCGAATCAAACTCTACACCTAATTCCTTTAAGCGAGTTTTAAAGGCATTGCGACCTGAATGTTTGCCTAACACTATTCGATTGTCGCTCCAGCCTACGTCCTGGGCACGCATGATTTCGTAAGTCTCGCGATTTTTTAATACCCCATCCTGATGAATACCGGACTCATGTGCAAACGCATTGACCCCAACGATGGCTTTATTGGGTTGCACAGCAAACCCAGTAATACCTGACACCAAACGAGAACTGCTGACAATCTGCGTCGTATCGATATGATCGACATTACAGACAAAAATATCCTGACGCGTTTTTACCGCCATCACAACTTCTTCCAACGAGGCATTCCCTGCTCGTTCACCCAAACCGTTGATCGTACATTCGACCTGCCGGGCCCCATTCATCACCGCAGATAATGAATTCGCTACGGCCAATCCAAGATCGTTGTGACAGTGCACTGAGAAAATGGCCTTATCCGAATTCGGAATACGCTCACGCAGCTCTTTTATTAATGCACCGAACTGTTCAGGAACATTATAACCAACCGTATCGGGGATATTTAAGGTCGTTGCACCTGCGTCGATCACCGCCTCTAAAATGCGGCACAAAAAATCCGGTTCGGAGCGTCCGGCATCTTCAGGCGAAAATTCAACGTTGTCGGTATATTGACGTGCTTTTTTTACCGCGGTAATGGCCTGTTCAACCACCTGATCCGGTTGCATGCGCAATTTCATTTTCATATGAATCGGTGAGGTGGCAATAAAGGTATGAATGCGACCGGAGTTAGCCGGTCTAATCGCTTCACCAGCACGCTCGATGTCTTTATCCAACGCCCGAGCAAGGCCACACACGGTACTGTCTTTAATTACACTGGCGACGGCATGCACCGCCTCAAAATCGCCCCGACTGGCAATAGGGAAACCGGCCTCGATCACATCCACATGCATGCGTTCAAGATTTCTGGCAATACGTACTTTTTCTTCTTTGGTCATCGACGCGCCGGGACTTTGTTCGCCATCGCGTAAGGTGGTATCAAAAATTATTAATGGATCGCTCATCACATTGCTCCTCATCATCCTGTCGGACATGGGTTAAATCTTCAAGATTCGTTTGATTGGGTTATTCCAATTTGTGCCGGGGTGCGCTTTCACGCTGGTATTAAGTTATGCTGCCCCACTGGGCAGGAGGAGTCCCAGACCAGCAACAGTCTGAGCAAAAAGGAGGTGAGCTGTGTTGAATGGGTGTTGCATGAATTAACTATACATGCTCATTTTAAAAATGCCAAGCCCTGAGAGAATTATTATTTAAGGTATGCGTAAAAAAATCTTAAAACACCGAAAAAAGGATATTTAACGGCAGGATTGACTTCATCGCGCAAAAACCCGGACACCTAAGCCCATGACAAGCTATTGCGCTGTAGTGCTCCCTGCCCCGATGTGCTGTGAAAATAGAAAGGCCACAGTCAACCTTTAGTCGTGCGCCTTTAATTCAGATGCCGTTCAGCTACCCTATTTTATGCTTACTCCAATATCACCCCAGTGCCCGCAGGCAGTGTCCCGCACCATGAGCACGTTTATTGTCAGGAGTCACAAAAATGCACCGTAAACATTACATTCAATCCACATTCATTGCCCTTAGTTTGGGCCTTTCCATATCAACCGTTCAGGCCGTTCAGCCTGGCCCTTATTTTGGAGCCGGTTTCGGCCAATCCGATGATGAGATCTTAAACGAGACTGAATCTGCCTTTAAATTTTTCGGCGGCGTCAATCTAAGCGAAAATATTGGCCTTGAATTAGCCTATGTCGATCTGGGCACGTTTGCCAACGGCCAGTTGAATCAGGATGGGATAACATTCGAAGTCGTCGGTTACCTTCCTCTCAATCCAGATATCGATTTGTTTGGCCGTGCCGGAATTTATGACTGGGAAGTATCAAATGGCTTCATATCGCGAAACGGAACCGAACCGACTTTTGGGTTTGGTGTAAATGTCCAGCTTGATCACAGCTTGTCGGTTCGCGGAGAATATCAGATCTTCACCGAAGTCGACGGTGGCGATGTCGATATGTATTCGGCAAGTCTGAGTTTCCATTTTTAGCGAAATTGATAACAGCTCATTCGGGAAGATCGATAAAACAGGTAATGCTGATTGGAATTACGAAACCGATTCAGTTTTTTTTTCATCACGACGCCGTTGTCTACGCCTTTTTTGTAACTCATACAAGGTTAAAACAGGGCCTGAGCAGGCGTATATCAAAAAGATACTGAATAAGACAATAGGCGGATCAGAGACAACCACGGCGATCACCATGACGATCGCAACCATGCCGACAAATGGAACTTTTGAACGGAAATCGAAGCCTTTAAAGCTGTGGTAACGAACATTGCTGACCATTAACACACCGGCACCAATGGTAAGAAATACCGCCACAATATTGAGAATGGGATGGGGATCCAGATAGATATGACTGACCCACACAAAACCGGTCACGATCGCCGCAGCCGATGGGCTGGGTAGCCCCTGGAAATAGGCTTTATCGTCACTAGCAACCTGGGTATTGAAACGAGCCAGGCGTAACGCCGCTGCCGCCGTATATATGAACGCAGCCACCCACCCAATCTTGCCCAGTTGGCTGTTGCTGCCTAAAGCATATTCGAAAATGATAAGAGCCGGGGCAACACCAAAGGAAACCATATCCGAGAGGCTATCAAATTCAGCACCAAAATCACTCTGGGTATTGGTCCAGCGTGCCACCCGTCCGTCAGCCCCATCTAAAATCATGGCAATGAAAATGGCATAGGCTGCCCAGTCAAACCAGCCTTTGGTCGCGGCAATAATAGCGAAGAAGCCACAAAACAAGGCGGTCAAGGTCAGTAAATTGGGTAATAAATAGATACCACGCCGACGGATTTCTTTGCTTCGTTGTCCCATAGCGTTAAGTGTATGCCCGGCAAACTATGAGCGCCAGTAAAAATATCTGGATTTTCGAAAAATGATTTAAATTTAGCACTTTAATGAACAAGTTCACCAAGCAAATCCTGACCGGCTTTAAGTTTATCGCCTTCTTTAATATCAATGCGAACTTTGGTCGGCAATAAAATATCAATACGCGTTCCAAATGGAATAAAACCACAGCGTTTGCCCTGACCTATGCGTTCACCCGTAGCAGCACGACAGTGCATCTTACTATAGCGTCCACCGGCATGAATCGCGATCACAATATCATCCTGCTCATCGGTTTGAATCCAGATAGCGTGTTGCAGTGGCCCATCAAATGCAACTTCATGCTCCTTGTTTGATTCATGTACCCAGTGCTGCATTATCTTGCCCTCGGTCACCGCGCGCAGAATATAAACGCCGTACCAGTTCATTTGCAAACTAATACAAATGGACTCGCGTTTTAAAAAGGGATCAAGTTGATTCTGAACTTTTTTTATAACCCCATCGGCGGGAACAACAAGGCCCAGGGGAACAGAAGGGATCGTACGGTTGGGATCACGATACAAGTAAATAACCACCAGCACCACACCCCAAACGGGCCAAATGTAGGAGCCAACAACGAAATGGGTAACTATCATGGCGGCCACTAACAGACCTACAACAGTCTGGCCTTCACGCGCAATCATTTTGTACTTACCTTATTGAAATAAATAAAGGCCGCTACCAAGATATAGCGGCCTGATCCGAAGAGGTTAATTTTTATCTTTATCCACCAGGGCATTGGCGGTAATCCACGGCATCATGCCACGCAACTTCTCGCCAACGACTTCAATCGGATGCTCTGCATTCAAGCGACGACGAGCAGTCATTTCAGGATAATTAGTTTGTCCTTCAAGGATAAACTTCTTGGCATAATCACCAGACTGGATATCTTTTAAAGCCTGTTTCATGGCCCGACGACTTTCATCATTGATCACCTTCTCACCGGTAACGTACTCACCGTATTCGGCATTGTTTGATATCGAGTAATTCATATTCGCGATGCCACCTTCGTACATCAGATCAACAATCAATTTCAACTCGTGCAGACATTCGAAATACGCCATCTCAGGTGCATAACCGCCTTCAACCAGGGTTTCGAAACCGGCTTTAACCAGCTCGACACAACCGCCACATAAAACCGCCTGTTCACCAAATAAATCGGTTTCGGTTTCATCTTTGAAAGTGGTTTCAATAATACCGGTACGTCCGCCACCAATCGCCGAGGCGTAAGAAAGCGCGATGTCTCTGGCTTTACCCGAGGCATCCTGGTAAATAGCAATCAGATCGGGAATACCGCCGCCATTTTTAAATTCATTACGCACCGTATGTCCGGGCGCTTTCGGTGCAATCATGATCACATCTAAATCAGCGCGCGGCACGATCTGGTTGTAGTGGATGCTAAATCCATGCGCAAAGGCTAACACCGCGCCTTTTTTAATATTGGGTTCAATCTGGTTTGCATATAATTGCGACTGAAATTCATCTGGCGTCAAAACCATAATCACATCGGCGGCTTTTACCGCCTCTTCTACAGACTTAACTGTTAAACCGGAGGCTTCGGCCTTGGCCACAGAGGATGAATCCGCACGTAGTGCCACAGTGACATCGACCCCCGATTCTTTCAGGTTATTGGCATGGGCATGCCCCTGCGAACCATACCCAATGATGGCGACTTTTTTACCTTTAATAATAGATAAGTCACAATCTTTATCGTAATTAATTTTCATAGCACTTTCCTTCCAGGTTCTTAATTTTAAATTTGTTTTAAACGGTCAGGCCCAGGCTTTTCTCACCGCGGGCAATACCGGACACACCCGAGCGAACCGTTTCTAAAATTATTTTTTCATCTGTGGCTTCAATAAACGCATCAAGTTTCTCTGCCGTACCGGTCAGTTCGATAATATAAGTTGTTTCGGACACATCAATAATTCGACCCCGAAATATATCAACCTGACGTTTCATTTCATCGCGTGCTTCCGCCGATACCACGTTGAGTTTGATTAGCATCAGTTCACGTTCAATATGCTGGCCTTCGGTAATATCCGCCAGCTTGACAATATCAATCAGTTTATTCAGCTGTTTGGTGATCTGTTCAACAATCTGATCGGAACCGATGGTCACGATCGTCATTCGTGATAATGATTCGTCTTCCGTCGGTGCCACCGTTAAGGATTCGATGTTATAGCCGCGCGCTGAAAACAGACCGGCCACCCGTGATAAGGCGCCCGCCTCGTTTTCCATTAACATAGATATGATATGACGCATCAGGCTAGCTCCCGATCCGATGACATATGCATTTCATTATGCGCCTTGCCCGCGGCAATCATCGGATAAACATTTTCGGTTTTATCGGTGATGAAATCCATGAAGACTAATCGATCTTTCATGCCAAAAGCTTCTTTAAGCGCACCTTCTACATCAGACGGTTTATCAATTTGCATACCCACGTGACCATAGCTTTCGGCCAGCTTGACAAAATCCGGCAAGGCCTCCAGATAAGAATGCGAGTAGCGGCTTTCGTAAAAAAATTCCTGCCACTGACGCACCATGCCCATGTAACGATTATTCAAGGTCACGACCTTGATCGGCAACATGTATTGCATCGCCGTGGAAAGTTCCTGAATGCACATCTGGAT